>JAGQUL010000345.1 GCA_020438525.1 Thermoleophilia bacterium
CTGGCCTTCATCACCCAGACCACGCTCTCGGTCGATGATACGGCGGCCATCGTCGCCGCGCTGCAGGCGCGCTTTCCGGCGATCGTCGGCCCGGCCAAGGAAGACATCTGCTACGCGACGAGCAACCGACAGGCCGCCGTGCACGACATGGCCAGCGAGGTCGACGTGATGCTGGTGATCGGGTCGGCGAACTCGTCGAACACCGTTCGGCTCGCCGACCTGGCCGAGCAGATGGGCAAGCCTGCGTACCGGATCGACGACGAGACCGAGATCGATCCGGCGTGGGTCGCCGACGCGACCACCGTGGGGATCACGTCCGGTGCGAGTGCGCCGGAGTCGCTCGTCGAGCGCGTGTGCGACTGGTTCCGCGAGCGTGGCGAGGTGACGGTTCGTCCCTTCGCGCAGGTCGACGAAGGCGTGCGGTTCATGCCGCCGACCGAGCTGCGTCTGGCGCTTGCGCAGGCCGCTCGCAGCTGACGCGACGTCGACTCAGCGCCTGATGTCGTCGAGGTTCGCCGGTGCCATGCGCTGCACCTGCCAGTCGCTCGATGTCGGAAACACCGGCGGCGGATCGTGGTACAGCGACGGCAGCGACACGTAGGCGCGATTCGCGAAGCCGGCGTTCGACGGGCCGACGTACAGCAGCGGCTGGTAGTGGCCGACGATCGAACCCTGCAGCTTGAGCTGGCCGGCACAGGTCTTGCCACCGCCGGTGACCATCGGCGTGATCCACGTCGGGTTGGATGTGATGCCCGACGAGATGCTCAGGAACGCTCCCCTGAGTGCCGACGGGCACCCGGCCTGCTCGTCGACGACGATGCTGCCTTGCGCGATCAGGCCGAACGACGACTGGGTGCTGCTCGGATCGGCCCCGTACTGGCCGCTGGTCTGGATGTAGATCGACGGCGGGCGCCCGCCGGTGCCGTAGTTGACGGACGTTCCGGGCGAGGCTGCGATCACGAGCAGCCGGGCCTTGGCACCGAGCATCGATCCGGTCATGCGTACGTCTCCGTTCGCCACCACGACCACGCCCTGGTTTCCGCCTGCAGTGACCTTGGCGTTCTTCGAGCTGCCGTTGACCTTCACGCTGTTGCCGCTGACGTTCACCGTGGTGACGGCGGTGGTGGGACACACCACGGTGAGCTGTGGCGAGGGGATGCGGGTCGCCGCCGGCGCACCTGAACAGAGGTCGCGGATCTCGTCGATCGCGTTCTGGGCCCGAAGGATGTTGACGTGCATGTCCTTGACCGTCGCAACCTTGCCGCCCTGCGCGATGCACGACGGCTTGTTCTTGATCGTTCCGGACGCCGAGGTGATCCGGGCGGTCGACGTGCAGGTCGCGGCATCGCCCGTGTCACCGATCGAGATCTGCCACGGCTCGTCTCGATACACGTTGAAGATCGACGACAGGGTACCGTTCGAGTGGACGCGACCATCGATCTTCGCCGACGATCCGAGCTTCAGCTTGCCGTCGACGAGGATCTGGAAGTCGGCGAACCACTCAGGCCGCAGCTGCAGTTCGTAGATCATCGGCCTGGTCGCGTCGCCGCCACGCTTGGGACGGGTCCAGGTCCTCACATATACCTTGACGGTGGCGTTCGGCGTGATGCCCCACCTGGGTGCCTGGACGTCGTAGATCTGCCAGTAGCCGTAGCGCTGTGGGTCCAGGTCGAGCTCCACGGTGCGGCCGTTCGAGACCTGCACGTTGGTGAAGCCGGCGGGGTTGGCGATCACGCGTCCTCCGTCGCGGGCCACGTGGCGCTGCAGCACCTGCGGTCGAGGGACGAATCCGTCGAACTCGCCCGATTCCATCGCGCTGTAGCTCGCTGCGATCACCTCACCTGCGTTGCGCACGATCTGCTCGCTCGTGCCGACGTCCTGCTGCCGCCGAGCCGTGCTGTTGGACGACATGGCGGACACGATGATCGCGACCGCGACGAACGCGCCGAGCACGAGCAGTGCGATCGCGAGCACCATAGCGCTGCCGCGTTCGCGTGTCGGCGCGCTCGTCAGCATCCCAGCGCCCTCGCGTACTCGCTCGTGGTGCGCGATCGAATCCCGATCAGCTGCTGCTGGGTGGACGACGCAGCCGAACGGCCCTGCGTGGTCCCTGTCGTGACGTTCGCCTGAATTCCAACGATCCACGCGCGTTTTGCACCCGTGACCGACGAGCGGGTCCATGTCCCGCAGGGTCGGGCAGTGCCGGCCGGCGCTCCGGTCGGCGCACAGTCGGTCAGGTTGCACTGGAGCTGATAGGAGAACGGGTCGTCGTTGACGCCGTCGACGTCGGCCGGCATGTCGAGGATCACGCGCGAGTCCACGACAGCTCCGCCGCAGGTCTCGCGGACGGTTCGTGTGTACGTGACGTGCTGTGGCGAGCCGCCTCGCGTGACCTGCCAGGTCACGCACTCCGCCGGCGGATCCACCGCCGGATCCTCGCTTCGGTCGGCGAGCACGTCGGACATGAGCACGACGGTGTCCGACGTCGCCTGCTGCACGTCGTAGATGTCGACGCGGTCGCCGGCGGTCGCCGGCTCGGTGCTGGTGATGGCGGCGCCGGTCCTGACGGCATCGGCGAACTCGAACGGATCCCGGACACGACCGACGATCCGATCCGTTGTCTCGGCACCGGCCACGTCTGCGACGAACTGCTCGGAGAAGCGCGCGATCGCCGCATCCGAGATCGACCCGGCCGACGCTGCACCCGACGATCGCAGTCCTGACATGACGCCCCCGACGACCAGCGCGGTCGCTACAGCGAGAAGGATCATCGCGACGATGAGCTCGACCATCGTGAAGGCGTGTTCGCGGTCGGTCATGCGTCGAAGGAGTTCGAGTTCCAGTTGCCGCCGCCGGTCTCCGCGCTGCCGCGACTGCCCGCATAGATCTTCGGTGGCACGACCGGTGGGGGCGTCCAGGGCTTGCAGTTGCCATCGATGAGCGTTGCCGGAGACGAGCTGCAGAGCCACGGCTTCGAGGTGAAGGACCTGCAGTCGGGTGCTCCGGTCGCGTATCCGCTCAGCTCGGTTGTTCCAAGGTCACCCTCTTCCCAGACTCGTCGCGAGAGGCAGGACCTGTCCATCACCGCGCAGGCACCGCCGTAGCTGACCTTGTTCCTGTACACGGTGTTGCACGACCCGCAGCTGCGGGATTCGACGCGCGAGCTCCACCAGATCGGAGCATGCCAGTAGCACTCGCCGTTGGCTCGCATCAGGATGGCCGGATCGATGCCCTTGGTTCCGGTCGGCGTGACGATCGTGCCGTTCGGCTTGACCCAGACGCCCTTGCCGTAGACCCAGCTCCCGCTGCCGCCGTTCGTGAGGTCGTAGATTCCGATGTCATGATCGGTCGCCGAGTCGTTGTCGGTGTCGATCAGGCGCGTGTGCAGGCCCGGATCGAGGTTGTCGATGCGCGTGGACGGAACGCAGCGACGCATGCCGCTGTACGGCGAGGATCCGTACGCATGCCCCTTCACGAGGCACATCTCGATGCGCGGATCGATCGTCGAACTCGACTCGGCAACGGGACGCGCCGCACGGGCGTCGGGGGCTGGTCGCATCTCCCAGTCCGCCGACTTGGGGGGGCCGTCGACGTACTCCGACGACGACCTGTCCTTCCTGTAGTAGCGATTGGTGAGCCACTGGGAGAAGTACGTACAGGTCGAGCGCACGCTCGTGGTCGGGTCGTAGAGCGTCCCCGCTTCACGAAACTGGCTGGTGAACGTGATCGTGACGCAATTGTTGCCGGGACCGTTGGCGATGTTGCATGCAATCACGTCGAAGTCGAGGCCACCACGTCCGTTGATCTGCGCGTCGAGCGCCGCCATGTCGGCGCAGTACTGTTCGGCGTTGATGCCGAAGTAGCGCTTGGTGGGCTTCCTGATGAACACCGTTTCCTTGTGGGAATGCGACGTGGTGACGTAGTAGTGCCAGATCTTGCGCTCGAACTGCAGGTCGATTCCGTGACCGGTCGCCTTGGGTCGGAACACCACCAGCGCACGGCTCATCGTGCCGGGCTCCACGGAGACGGTCGTGCCTGTAGCGGGGTTGCTCGATGATCCGTGGTACGCCGGAATTTCCTTGGTCGTCCAGCGCTCGGTGCCCGATCCGGAGCTGTTCGGGAGGCCGCGGATGTTGTAGGTGCCTGCCGGTAGGTTGCGGAACACGTACTCGCCGTCCACGTGCTTCGCGCTCGCACTCGGGTAGGACACACCGTCGCTCGACACGACCTGGAACGTCGGCAACGTCACTCGCTTCATCGACACGAACGGCGACCGGTCACTGGTCGACGCGCTGCGACCCGATACCCAGCTGAACGCATCGGTGCATGCCGATGCGGGGCTCATCGGCTGCGGGGGGCAGCCCGACATCCTGATGTCGGTCCGCCCGCTGGCGCGACAGCCCTGGAGGGTCATCCGCTCGTCGATCTGGTTGAGGACCTTGCACCCCTGCACGGTCAGCGAGCCGACCTGGACGTGTCCTGCCCGGTCGATCGAGGTGACGAACGTGCGGGCGGCCTTCTCCGGGGTGGTGAGGTAGCGCGCCGCCACGTCCGCAGTCGGAAGGATGCGGATCGACAGCTTGTAGTAGTCCGGGATCACGCCGTCCTTGTCGGCGTTGCCCACGCCGTCGACCTCGCTGTCGATCGGCACGGCCCACGTCTCGGCCGGGTCGATCGTGGCCGCACCGTCCACATCGGCGAGCGTGAGATCGTCGGGATCGATGGCTTCCACGATCGCGTCACATCTGGCCCCGATCGTGGTGCAGCTCGACATCCACGCCCGGTCCTGACCGAGCGACTCCTGGATCGTGCGGCCGGCGGAAGTCATTGAACCTGAATCCACCGGTTCGTTTCGGGCGGCGTGATTCGGGGGCGATGTCAGTCGCGTGAGTATGGTTGGTGGGGTTGAGCGGCGCGTGCGCCGCTCAACCGGGTGATTCGACGCAGGCTGGCGCTCGCCGCTCAGGGCGCGCTCCGGGTTCCCGGCGGTGGGTCGGTCAGCAGGGCTGGGGAAGCGTGCGTATGCGTTCGAGGATCTGCTCGAACGCGTCTTTCCATGGCCAGCGCGCGGGCAGGTGCAGTGTCACGCGGCGTGCGCTGCGGGTGAGGCGTCCGGGGATCTGGATGAGGCGGCGGCGGATGGTCTTGGCCACGAGGATGCTGTCGTGGTCTTCGCCGAGAATCGCGATCCAGCGCAGCATGTTGTGCGCGAGCGTGGCGAGCGCCGCCCACGCGGCGTTCGCTTGGAACTTCCCGCTGGGGCAGCGCGCGAGCGCTTCGGTCTTGATGTCGCGGATCGCGAGCTCGCAGATCGCATGATGGCGATGCTCCGCATCCAACGTCACCGCGTCGCCCGGCTTGTTCGTCACGAACGCATGCGGCTGCCAGTCGAACAACGTGCCCTGCGTGCCGTCGTTCTTGACGCGACGCACGATCAACCTTCGCTGAACGCCCCCGACGCTGATCGTGGTTTCCGCGACCTGTGCGATCCCGCCGCGGTACTCGATCTCGGCCCACGCCTGCTCGTCGATCGTCGTGATCACATCGCGTACGTACTGGTGCAGCGGGATCCCGATCGAGAACAGCGCGCCGTGATCGACGCACGCGTCGATCACGGCCTTCGAGAAGAACCCCGAGTCGAACCGCAGCTCGAGCACGCCGCTCGCGCCCGCGCGACGGACCCGCCCGATCGTCTCACGGATAAACCGCCCAGCACCGCGTTGCGTGTTGGCACGACCCTCCCGGAACCTGAGGTGCAACACCTCGCCCGTATCAGCACGAGTCGCCAGGAGCGGGTGATACCCGAGCCGCTTCGTGTACCCGAACGACGCACCCTGCTTCGACGCTGCGCACACCTCGCAGATCGTGGAATCGATATCGATCACGCACCGCTCGGCGCCAGGACCAGCACCAAGCTCCCACGCCCGCATCATCGCGAGCTCACAGAGCTTGTCGAGCTGACGCACATGCCCGAACGAGAACGAACGAAGCCACGACCCAAGCGTCGACGGCGCAACCACCCCATGACCCAGCACCCGCCCCGTCGCGCCACAGCGCAGGATGTCGACATCGTCGATGCACTGCGCACCCGCGAGCATCGCATGCACCGCCGTAAGAACCTTCCGCCCCGCACGACGACCACGATCCACGATCGCATCCGCCGCATCCTCCAGCCCAAGCCGCCCCGCCAACTGCGCCGGCACGAGCAACCCCGCATCCGCGACCACGCGCCCGTCATCGAACACCACAGCAACACGATCGAGCGTATGCAAGACTTGCATCCGGAAGGTGCCTTTCCTCGGGCCCATGTCAGTCGTCAGAAACCGGCATGGATACTGAGTCAAGGCACCTTCTTCTTCAACCCCTCACAGCGAAAACGGTGGATTCAGGCTTAGTGCCTGTCGGATCCACATTATTCACCGGGTCATTAGCCGCATACGAATACGCCGTAGGGAATGCTTGAGGTTTCGTAGACACGTTGATGTTGTGTCTTACGCCGC
>JAGQUL010000047.1 GCA_020438525.1 Thermoleophilia bacterium
GCAGCCAGCGCGACCGCGCACGCGCGACTCGCAGGGGGCGGGTGAGCGTTCGCGCGAGCGTCACAGGCCGGTCCCGGTTCCGGTGTCGCCGAACTTGAGGTTGCCTGCGTCGTCGACGTGCAGCTCGAGCTCGCGCTCGCTGCCGTCGAGCTTCCACAGCTGCAGGTCGCACTCGCCGCGCTCCTCGTCGGTCGCGTCGCTCGGCAGCCGCCCCGGGCCCTGCGCCACGAGCGTCGCGCCGAGCTCACCCGAGCGCAGCAGCTCGCGCATGCCCTGGGCGTCCCACGGATACAGGTCGCTGCCGACGGGGGGCTCGACCTCGCCGCCGGCGACGAGCACCCACGTCGCGTCATGGTCGATCGACAGCCGCGCAAGGCCGATCCCGGCACGCTGCGTGCTCGACGTCTGGAACGTCTTGTCGATCAGCTTGAGCCGCTCCTCGATGCGTGCGGTGTCGGTGCTGCCGTTCCACACCTTGAAGTCGCCCACGATGTACGCGGGCGCGAGCGCCTGCGCGCCGTACGCGGTGACGGGGTCGGCGAGCAGCACGTCGCCCGCCGGGATCCTGCGCAGGGCGGCCTGCACGCCGTCGTAGCAGCGCAGGTCGTCGGCGCGATAGCTCGCCACCAGCTCGCGCGACTGCCACGCGCCGCGGCGCATGCTCATCAGCCCGCTCGGCAGCATCGCTGCGGCGAGCAGCAGCAGCGCGATCGCAAGCGGCCGGGTCTCGAGCGCGCGCGTGCGCGGGGACGCAAGCTGCTCGGTGATGGTCCCGGCGCGCCGGCGGTGCACGATTCCGAGGATGAAGACGACGACCAGCGCTGCGGCTGCAGCCAGCGTCGGCCAGTTCCAGCCGTACTGGGGCGGCTCGCGTCGCGCGAGCGGGTAGCCGTATGCGGCAACGAGCAGGAAAACGATCAGGATCGGCGCGAGCTGCACGACCCGGGCGAGGAGCGCGCCGCGATGCTCGCGCACGCGCGCGGCGAGGGCCAGTGTTCGAGCGACCAGGTCGGGAAGCGCGATCGCGAGCACGCCGATCATGAGCACGCCGAGCGGGCGCGGCAGGCGCAGCCCGAGCGTCAGGCTGCCGCTCTGGCCGAGCAGGTCGAGCAGCGGGGTGAGCGCGAACGCGAACACCGCGAGGGACCCGCCGGCGACCACCGCGCGCGACGCGCCGCGGCTGATCCACGCCGCGAAGGGCAGCAGCAGGATCGCGACCAGGCCGGGTGCAGCGAACCAGTCGTACAGGTGCCCGGGGCGAATCAGCTCCATCCCGGCGACGTGCACGAGGTGGTAGTCGATGCGCGCCTCTACCTGTGTGCCGAAGTGGTCGAGCAGCATCAGCAGGGGCAGCAGCGCCGCCAGCACCACCAGACCCGGAACGGCGATCGAGCTGGCAACCAGCCCGAGCCGTGCAGCGATCCGTCGGCTCCACGGGCCGGCGGCGACGAGCCACAGCGCGGCACCCACGCCGATGATCGCGACGTACACGGCGTAGTTGGCGTGCAGCACCACGATCAGCGTCATCGCGATCGCGGCAAGTGCCACCACCCCGCCGTCGCGGGCGGTGCCGCGGCGCGTGCGCAGCAGCAGCACCGCGGTCACGAGCAGCAGCGGCAGCAGCACGTCGAGCGCGATGTTGCCGGGGATCGGTGCATACGCCACGCCGTCGCCCTCGAGCTCGCGGCGCGGGAACGCGACCCGCAGCCAGGTGTATGCGGCGGCGCCGGTGAGCTCGCCCGCGACGGTGCCCGTGAGCGCGCGCCCGAACGCGGCCGCGGCACACGCCGCAAGCAGCACCGCGACGATCGCCGCGGCCTCGAGCACCGTGGCCGGATCGAGCCCGGTCAGCCGCGCGATCGCAGCGAGCGCGGCCTGCCAGCTCGGCAGAGCATACGCCGGGTTGATGCCGGCATCGATGATCCGGTCGAGGTTGTCGAAGTGCGGATGGTCGAGCTCCGCGATCCGGCGGATCATGCCGAGGTGGAAGAGCGAGTCGAACGCAAGCCGGGTGCGCAGGCCCACGGCCGCGGCGGTCGCGATGCCGACCACCGCGATCGTCCAGCCCGACACGCCCGCCACGTCCACGCCGCGCTTGGCGTGCCCGCGACGCCGCTCGCGTCGCGCCATCCATGCAAGCAGCAGCGCGCCCACCAGGGCGTACGCGCCGAACGTCCAGAGGATCGGCACCCCGATCGCGAGCGCGGGTGCGAGCACGACCGTCCAGATCCCAAGCCCCACCGTGAACGACGCGGGGAGCATCGCGGTCTGCGGCAGTCGCAGCTGCAGCTCGAGCAGGCGCAGCACCGCCCACCCGGGGATGCAGAACGCGGCGAGCGTCACCAGTGCCGACCACAGCAGCTCGAGCAGCAGGCCGATCATGCGACCCCCGTCCCGGTCCCGGAGCCGCCGCTGCGACTGGTTGCGACCCGCCGCATCAGCCGCGCGATGCGCGCGCGCTCGGGTGCCGTCGCGAACCCGCTGGCGGCGAGCGCGAGCGGCCATGCGAGCGCCACCGCGATGCGGCTGCCCCACGACTCGAGCCCGGTGCCGGTCGGCAGCAGGTAGCACGCAACGAGCGCGATCGCGGTGAGCGCGATCGGGCGCGCGAGCCGCAGCAGCTCGTAGTCGACGCGGAACACGTACTGCGATCGGATCAGCATCGCCACGGCCAGCGTGGTGTTGGCGAGAACGGCCGCGATCGCAGCACCTGTTGCACCGTACTCGCGCACGAGCGTCATGTTCGCGACGAGGCTCACCGCCACCGCGCTGCTCGCGACGAGGATGTGCCAGGTCGTGCGCTTGACCCGGCTCGTGCCGATGCCGACCAGGAAGTAGGCGCCGTAGATGCCTGCCGCGAGCGCGAGCAGCGGCACCAGGTGTGCGGCGTCGTAGTAGGCCGGGACGGTCATGGTGCGGACGACGGGATCGGCGAGCAGCGCCATGCCGCTCACGATCCAGCCCATGCCGGCGGCGAACCAGGTGGTGACGATCGCGTACGAGCGGCGCGCCTCGTCGTCGTCCTCGATCGAGTATGCGAAGGGCTGCCAGCTCAGCTGCAGCGCGGTCACCACGATCAGCACGACCGCGGCGAAGCGCGCGGCGATGCCGTACACGCCGAGCTCGTCGAGCCCGGCCTGGCGGCTCAGCACGGTGCGGTCGATGAGCGTCAGCGACTGGAACGCGACGGCCATCGGGATCGTGGGCAGCGCGAACAGCAGCATCGGGCGTACGAGCGCGCGGTCGATGCGCGGCAGCACCCACTCGCGCTGCGCCCATGCGGCGAACGGGATCACGACGAGGAAGCCCAGGAAGTTGCCGAGCAGCAGCCCGCGCACGCCAAGGTGCAGCTCGGTCACGAAGTAGAGCGTCAGCGCCGCGGAGGCGATCACGTTGCCGAGGCTCGCGCGAAGGAACGCGCCCGGGCGCTTCTGGATCCGGAAGGTGGCGGTGATCGTGGCGTACAGCACGCTCGTCCACAAGCCGAGCACGGCGTACCAGACCAGGTCGGTCACGTCCGGATCGCCCAGGAAGAACTGGGCGACCTGGCTGTCGAACGCGAGCAGGATCCCGCCGAACACCACGAGCGACATCAGCGTCAGCGCGAGCGTGGTCTGCACCACGCGGGCGGCGACGTCGTCGCGCTCGTGCTCGGGCGCGTCGTAGCTGAAGCGCATCATCGCGTTCTGCAGCCCGAGCTTCACGAGCGCGCTCGTGAACAGCACGAGGGTCATCACGACCTCGGCCTTGCCGTACGAGCTCGGCTCGAGGTAGCGGATGATGATCGGCAGCAGCAGCAGCGCGATCACCTTCGACGCGACCGACCCGATCCCGTACACCACGCCGTGCCCGGCCAGCTGGAGGATGCGCGAGTACATCAGCGCACCACCACGTCCACCGGCTCGGTCTGGTCGATCGGTCGCGCGACCGGACCGGACCGCACGTCGCCGACCTTCCACAGCGCATACGACTGACAGGGCTGCTCCACGTCGGGCGTGGGCTCGGGCTTGGCGGCGATCTCGCCACGGTCGTCGCTCGCGAGCAGGTCGAAGCTCTCGGCGTTGCGCTGCACGAGCCGCGCCGCACCGCCACCGTCGTAGGTCTGCACGTCGGCGAACGAGTCGAGGCCGCGCCAGGCGCGGTCGAGCAGCTTCGTCGTCGATTCGTCGGCCCACTTCGGGTCGAGCCAGCGCGAATCCTGCAGGTCGACGAGCAGGTAGTCGACGCCCTGGTCGGCGAGCACCTGCAGCCGTCGCTCGTCGCTCACCGACGAGTCGAAGAAGCGGTTCACGTCCGCGAGCCGCTCCTCCGCGCGGTTGTCGCTCGTGGCCGCGTTCCAGACCTTGTAGTCGCCCACCACGTAGACCGGTGCGAGCGCCATCACGCGGAAGCTCGACACCGGATCGCTCAGCACCACGCTGCCGTTCGGCACCTGCGTCTGCAGCGCGTCCGCCACGTCGCCACCCAGGCAGATCAGGTCGCCCTGCGCGATCCCGGCGGGCTCGTCGGCGTTCACGATCCCCCGCTTGATCGAGATCGCCCCGACCGGCAGCGCGAGCCCCAGCCCGAGCACGAGCGCGACCGCGGCGACCCGGCCCGGCGGTGCCTGCCGCGGCACGCCGAGCACCGTGACGCGACCGAGCGCGCTCGCCACGAGCACGGCCGCCAGCAGCACGAACGCGAGGTAGCCGAACACGTCGGGGCTGAACCGGTCGTAGCCCATCGCAATGCCCGCGCCCCACATCACCACGACCGCCGCGGCACCCCACACCTGCATCCGACGGTGCGACCAGCCGCGCCCGGTCGCGATGTCGGCGAGCTCGAGCACGAGCGCCGCGAACGCCACCACGAGCAGCTCGCCGATCGGGTGGTTGATTCGCAGCAGCAGCGTGAGCGATCCGCTCGCGCGCAGCAGCTGGAAGAGCGGTGGCAGGAACCCGAACGCCATCAGCGCAAGCGCGCCGCCCCACGCGATCGCGCTCGGCGCGCGCCGGTCGCGCCACCGCCACGCGATCCACGGCAGCGCCAGGATCGCGACCAGGCCGGGCAGCCCGAGCATCTCGTAGGCATGGCCGCCGCGAACGTGCTGCATCCCGAACGTCGACGTGAGGTGGTAGTCGATCCGGTCGTCGTCGGGCGCGTTGCCGAAATTCTCCAGGCGTGCGAGCAGCGGCAGCACCACCGCCATGCATCCCGCGCTCATCGCCGCGACCCATCCACCCACCGCGAGCAGGCGCTTCGCATCGTGCAGGCGCGCGCCGCGTCGCCGGGCCGCGACGAACCACCACACCGCGTAGCCGAGCCCGATGATCGCCACGTACGGCAGGTAGTTGGCGTGATAGATCACGGTCGCCACGATCCCCGCGAAGGTCACGCCGAGCGCGCCGCGGCGCACGCGCCGGTCGTCGCTCGTCAGCGCGATCGCAACGCCAGCGAGCACCACCGGAAGCGCCAGCTCGAACGTCACCTGACCGGGCACCGCGCCGTAGCGGATCGCATCGCCGTCGACCTCGCGCCGCGCGAACAGCACCCGTGCGAGCAGCCACGCGAACGCACCCACCGGCTCGGCGCGCGGCGTTGCCAGCAGCACGCGCGCGAGCCCGCCCGCCGCGAGCGTTCCGAGCACCACCACGAGCACCGGCATGATCTCCCACGCCACCACCGGGTCCACGTTCGTGATCCAGCCGCACCAGCCGACCAGCGCGTGCCACCCCGGCAGCGCGTACGCCGGGTTCGGGCCGCCGTCGGCGAAGCGGTTGACGTTGTCGAAGTTGGGATGGTCGAGCTCCACGAGCTTGCGCGTGAGCGCGATGTGGTACAGCCCGTCGAGCCGCACGGCGCCCCGGATCACCCACGCGCCGATCCCCGCCACCACCGTGGTCACCGTGGTCGCCAGCGACCAGCCCCGCGCGACCGGAACCACGGCGTCGCTTCGACCGGCCCGTCGTCGTCGCACCACCACTGCGGCCACAACGAGCGCCGCCGACAGCGCCACGTGCACGCCCACCGCAACCTGCACGCCGGACTCGGTGGACAGCTGCACCGCCGTGGCCGCACTCGCGACGAGCGAGCCGAGCAGCGCACCGGCCGGCACCGCGAGCGTGTCGGGCAGCACCGCTCGCACGCGCAGCAGCGACACGAGCGCCGCGCCCGGCACCCCCAGCAGCACGCCCGCCGCAAGCAGCACGAGCACCTGGTCGATGAGCTGGTGGAAGGTCACGCCGTGCAGGTCCTCAGCGCCGCTTCAGCCGCCGCGCGATCACGAAGCGCAGCTCCTTGCCGCGCTCGGTCACGATGCGCAGCTTCACGAAGTTCACCAGGCGCTTCGCGAAGTTCGTGATCGCGTAGCGGCGCCGCTCCCACGCGCCGACGTGTGCCGGCTCGAGGCCCGCCGCGTCGTAGCCGTGCAGGCGCAGCTCGTCGCCGGCGGCGGCCAGGAACACGCGCTGGTCGTGCTCGCTCATCTTGGTGCGCCACTTGTCCATGGCGCTGGTGTTGATGCCCTTCCAGAGGTTCGAGAACCAGTCCTGGTGCTGCAGCTTGCTCGTGTCGGTCTTCTCGACCGCGAGCATGTCGTCGCTGTATGCCATCTCGAGGAACTCGCTCACGCGCTGCAGCTGCTCGCGCGGCTCGGTGACGAGGTCCTCGTAGCGCACGAGCAGCATCGAGTCGGGGTGCACGGCGCGCTGGCGCTCGCCCTCGCGGATGCAGTGCGCCCAGCGAACGCCGCAGGTCCAGACGTTGTTGTCGCCCCACGGCATGCCGATCATCGAGAGCGTCACGTCACGACCGTCGCGCACGAGCTCCACGAACTTCGCGCCCTCGAAGATCGAGGCGAGCAGCTCGACGTGGTCGATGTTGGGAGGGGTCTTGTCGGCCCACCAGGTCTTGCCCTCGTGGCGCATGTAGGCGAGGAACGGCTGCTCGACCGCCCAGCGGAACGCCTCGCGATGGCTCAGCCCGACGGGCGGCGGGGTCGGCTCGCCGGGGATCCCCCACAGCTGCACGCGCGGGTGGGCCCAGACGCGGCGGGTGAACTCCTTCGCGGCGTCGTGCTCCTCGAGCCCGCTGCCGGCCTCGAGCACGCCGCGGAAGTCGGTGATGAACATCGTCTCGGGCGGGATCGCCGGCCCGTCGGCGCCGCGGTCGAGCATGAGCCGCAGCATCGTGGTCCCGGAGCGGTCGCTGCCGACGATGAAGAACGGAGGCCGGGTCGCGCCCTGCAGCGGGGCTGCGGTCGCGTCGGCGGCGTGAGGGGAGGAAGCCATCGCGCTGCGGATTCTCGCAGGTTCGACCTCGCGCGCGAGGCACACGCAACGAAATCGGGCGTGTGGACCGATTTCGTTGCGCGGGAACGCCGAAAATCGCGGATCGCACGCGGCACACGTGACGAAAGTTGGCCTGGGCCGGAGCTTCGTTACGCCTGGGTCGACCGCGACCATGATCGCACCAGGCGCACGTAACGAAAGTTGGCCTGGGCCGGAGCTTCGTTACGCGTCCGAGTGCAGCGGCTGCGGCGCATGGTCGGGCAGCAGGGCGCGATACGCCGCCGCGACGTCGGTTGCGGTGCACGCGCTGCCACCCTGGTCGTTCACCCAGCGAAGCAGCTGGCGGTACTGCGTGGTCCAGCCGTCGTCGTCCACGTTGCAGAGCCGGTCGTTGTGCACGAGCAGGCTCGCGCTGCCGCGCACGTCCCGAACGCGC
>JAGQUL010000346.1:0-177 GCA_020438525.1 Thermoleophilia bacterium
GCCCGCGACGATCGAGCAGCTCGACCTCGACCGCGGCACCGTCCGGCGCCGTGCGCACCTGGATGCCTGCCGCATCGCTCGTGACGTGGATCCGCGCGATCCCGTCGAACGTACCGCCCAGCTTGTCGTCCATGTTCGACCTCCGCCGTTCATGACGCGCACGTCGCGCGCAATCCT
>JAGQUL010000346.1:395-7036 GCA_020438525.1 Thermoleophilia bacterium
AGGCCGACGCCCGCCATCGCGATCGTCGTCAGTGCGAGCGCTGCAGCGCGGATCGCGTCGTCGCTGCCGTGGGGAACCAGCCCGAGCGTCCGCAGCAGCACCGCACCGGCGAACAGCAGCACGAACGGCGGCACGCCGGCGCCGGGTCGTCGTCGCCCGCCCTCGTCGTGGGCACGTCGACCGGCCAGCACGAGCGTGACCGGCACGATTGCCAGCACGCGCACGAGCTTCACCACCACCGCCACGGCGAGCGCTGCCGCACCGTAGCCGGTGGCCGCCGCGACGACCGAGGACGTGTCGTTGATCGCGGTTCCGGCCCAGATGCCGAACTCGCGCTGCGTGAGGTCGAGCGCGTGGCCGATCGGCACGAACGCGAGCACGGCAAGCACGTTGCACGCGAACACGGTCGAGATCGCGTAGCCGAGCTCGTCGTCGTCGGGGTCGAGCACCGCGCTCGCCGCAGCGATCGCGCTGGCGCCGCAGATGCCGGTCCCGATCGCGATCAGCGTCGCCAGCCGAGTGGGGACGCGCATGATCCGCGCGAGCGCGATCCCGCCGACGACCACGACGAGCGACGTCACGACCAGCACGGGCAGCGACTCGACGCCGGCCCGAGCGACCGCACGGGCGCTCAGCAGCAGGCCGAGCAGCACCACCGCGGCCTGCAGCAGCGTGCGCGATGCAAGCTGGTAGCCGGGTGCGCGCGACTCGGCGCGCAGCGGTGCGGCCAGCAGGATGCCGAGCACGATCGCGGCGATGGGCGCAGCGGCGATGTCGAACCACCACGTCACGCCGGCTGCAAGGACCGCGACTGCCGCGGCGGCTGCGAGCCCGGGCAGCCGGGAGGTCATCGGGCGGCGGGAAGCTGCGCGCCGCGCTCGAGGATGCGACGCCAGCGGGTGGTCCCGCTCTCGCTCCGCGCCTCGTCCTCGGCGAGCGCCTCGATCACGCCGCGCCGGCTGATCTCCAGGCCGTGCCTGGCGCAGACGTCACGGTAGTTGTCGAAGTCGTTCGCGAGCTGCATGGTGACGCTCTCGAAGCCGTGGCGTGCGATCTGCACGCGCTGCGAGACGTTCATGATCTGCGTGCTGAACATCAGCTCGTCGTCGCGACTCGGCTCGATCAGGATGAAGTCCACGTCGGGATGCATCGTGCGCCAGTGGTCGAGGCTCTCGTGCATCGCGTTCCAGACCAGGCACTTGAGCATCTGCGATCCGACCATGTGGATGCCCATGTCGCTCACGCGACGCGGGCGAGCGCCCGAGTACGGGGCGAGGCGCTCGTTGCCGAGCGGCACGATCGAGTTGATGATCACGACCAGCTTCGCGCCCTTCTCCACTGCGGTCTCGACGTTGGCGAAGCTGCGCAGGCCACCGTCGACGAACTCGCGACCGCGGATGTTGATGCCCTTGTAGACGAGCGGCAGCGCAGCGCTCGCCGCAGTGGCACGACTGATCGGCACGTCGTCCCAGCCCTCGTCGCCGAACACGACCGGCTCGACGGTGTCGAGGTCGGTCGCGACGATGTAGAGCTCCTTCTGCAGCTCGCGGAAGTCATTGGTCCAGCCGTCGCGCTGGAGCTGGCGCTCGAGCATCTCGGCCATGCCCTCGAGCGAGTAGAACGCGCCGGGCGCGAGGTCGCTCAGCATCGCGAGCGTGTCGACGAGCGACAGGTGACGGAAGTTGAGCGCCACGTCCTTGGCGATGCGCGCACCGTTGAAGGGCAGACGCAGCGCGGAATCGACGAGCCCGCGCCAGTTCGGTCGAAGCAGCCGCTCGAGCTCGAGCGGCTCGTAGCCGGCGATGTCCTGCCCGTCGAGCATGGCCATCATGTCCTGCGGGCGTGCGCCGTTGGCGATCAGCGAGCCGATGAACGCGCCGCACGAGGTACCGACCACCATGTCGAAGTCGTTGACGGTCGTGTTCACCCCGAGCAGGTCGAGCGCCCGCAGCGCGCCGATCTGGTACACGCCGCCGGTGAACCCGCCACCCGTGAGCACGAGCGCGGACTTGGAGCGCTCGGCCGGAGAGTCCTTGCCCTTCGTCGCGCGGCGACGATCGCGGCGACGACGGTCTCCTTCGCTGATGTCGACGATGTTCCCCATTGGTGCGGTCCCCCGGGCTCGTGCCTGCATGCTGCATCGGCACGTTGCGCACCACAGTTTATGCCCCCTGTACGACGATCCATGCGTGGGAGCAGGTGCGAATCGACGTCGATCCTTCGCCAGGCGACGCGCGGGACCGTCGGCCGCCGCGTCAGATTCGGCGTGCGCGCGACATCGAGTACTCGCCGAGCGAGGTCACCTTGACCACGTCGCCCGTGTGCGGGGCGTGCACGAAGCTGCCGCCACCGACGTAGATGCCGACGTGGCCGATGCTCGAGCTGAACACCAGGTCGCCGACCTGCAGCTGATCCAGCGGCACCTCGACGCCCATGTTGATGAGCGAGTAGGTCGAGTGCGGCAGGCCGGAGCGGCCCACCTGCGCGAACGCCCACACGACCAGACCGGAGCAGTCGAAGCTGTTCGGTCCGGCGGCCGCCCAGACGTAGGGCGAGCCGAGCTTGCCCATCGCGGCGTTGGCCGCGGCGGCGGCGGTGCTGCTGCCGGGCGGCAGCGGGATCGACACGCCGGAGGACGACGACGATGACGACGAGCTGTCCGAGCTCGGCGCTGCGGCTGCTGCCGACCGTGCCTTGCTGGCGCTGCGGCGTGCCGCGGCCCGTGCACGGGCCTCCGCCGCACGACGCTGCGCCTCCATGATCCTGCGGATGTCGGCGTTGACGGAGTCGAGCTTCGCCTGTCGCTGGTCGAGCAGCGACTGCATCTTCTCCTTGTCGCGCTTCGCGCGGCGCGTGGCGGCGGCCTGCCGCGCCTTCGCGGTGCGCAGTACGCGCTCCTTCTTCTCGACGCGCGCGTTGAGCACCTCGATCCGATCGAGCACGTTCGCGTCCTGGTCGCCGACGCGGCGCACGGTCTCGAGGCGGTCGAAGAAGTCGGTGAACGATCCCGCGCTGGCGAGGTCGGCGATGCTGGAGCCGGTTCCGCCGGTCCGGTAGATCGTCTCGGCGCGCAGCGCGAGCCGGCGCTTGGCGACCTGCAGGTCCTTGCGGGTGGCGACCACGACGCGGTGCGCCTCGTCGACGTCCTTCTGGATCTGCTCGAGCTCGTACATCGCGCCGCGGTAGCGCTCCTGCAGCTCGTCGTACTTCGTCTCGAGCTTGCTGACCTCGGCGTCGAGCCTGCGTGCCTGGGCCTGCTTCGAGGCAAGCGTCGCCCCCGGAGCCGAGGTCGGCACCGACGCGAGGGTCACGAACGCGGCGGTCGAAAGCACGACTGCGGCGACGAGGAACGATCGCAGGATCGGTCGCATGCCGGGGATGGTAGCGATTTCGTACCGATGCGCGCGTAGGTTCACGCAGATATGCGGCCCTGTGGGGCCGCCGAGCGACGTGTCAGGATGGCCGCATGCTCGAGTACGCGCTCAAGGGAACGGTTGCCGGAATCCTCGTCGCGGCGGCGCTGTGGGCGCAGGATCGGTCCACGGCGCTGGCCGCGATCCTCGTGTCGCTGCCGCTCACGTCGATCGTCGCGCTCGTGGCCCTGTGGATGGAGACCGGCAGCCGGGACGAGGTGAGCCAGCTCAGCTGGGCGATCCTGGTCGTCGTCGCCCCGAGCGTGGTGCTGTTCCTGGCGCTGCCGCTGCTGCTGCGCACCGGGCTCGGCTTCTGGATCGCGATGCCGCTCGCCTGCATCACGATGGCAGCCGCCTACTGGGCCTACGCCCGGGTGCTCGCGCGCTTCGGGGTCGGATAGTCGCGCGCCCGCGGATCAGGCGAGGAACAGCAGGATCAGCACGCCGACCACGACGCGGTAGGCGGTGAACACGGTCATGCCGTGCTTGCCGAGGTAGTCGAGCAGGAACGCGATCGCCGCCCAGCCGCTGATGAACGCCACGATCGTGGCGACGATGGTGGGCCCGATCTCGACGCCGTGGCCGACGTCCTTGAGCGAGTAGGTGCCGCTCAGCACCACCGCGGGGATCGAGAGCAGGAACGAGTAGCGGGCAGCTGCCTGGCGCTCGAAGCCGAGGATCCGACCCATCGTGATCGTGGAGCCGGAGCGAGACACGCCGGGGATCAGCGCGAGCGACTGGGCGAACCCGACGAGCACGCCGCGGGTCACGGTGATGTCCTCGACCTTGCGTCGCTGCGGACCGAGCCGATCGGCCGCCTCCATCACGAGGCCGAAGATGATGAGCGCCGCCGCGGTGAGCTTGATGTTGCGTGCGCTCGTCTCGATCTGGTCGCTGAAGAGCAGGCCGAAGATCGAGATCGGCACGGTGCCGATCGCGACCATCGTGAACAGTCGCATCTCGACCGTGTCGCGCCTGGACTTGTCGCGGATCCCGGCCCACGCGCCCGCGAAGATCTTCGCGAGATCGTGACGGAAGTAGCCGAGCACGGCCGCCATGGTTCCGAGCTGGATGATCGCGGTGAACGACGCACCGGGATCGTCCCAGCCGAACACGTCGGGGACGATCAGCAGGTGCCCGCTGCTGGAGATCGGCAGGAACTCGGTGAGGCCCTGCACGAGCCCCAGCACGACGGCTTCGACCCAGCCCATGTCAGGCGTCCTCGTAGGCGACGCCCACGTCGGGCGCCTTGGGGTCGTAGTAGATCTTCACCGGCGACTGCTCGGCCTTGTGGTCCTTCAGGTGTGCCGTGTCGAACGCGCCGTCGTCGGCACCGGAGATGTCGAAGGTGCGGGTGCCGTCGGGGCCGTCGATCGTGATCGAGGAGTCGGAGACCTTCTCGACGGTACCCGCGTAGCTCTCGAGGTCGTCGCCGATCCTGGGGGCTGGCACGACCGCGGCGGCGACGGTCTCGCCGGGACGGTAGCTCACGCGCGCGGGCGCGCCCGTGACCTCGATCGCCTTGACCTGCCCGACCTGCACCTCCGGGCCGAGCGTGAAGGTGATGTCGTCGCTGCCGTCGATCGGGGTGAGCACGAACCCGTCGCCCTGCACCACGACGATCCCGTCGACGTGGGTCAGCGAGCCGGCGCCGGAACCGCTCGAGTCGGACGAGCCGGAGCTGTCGCTGCCGCCACATCCGGCGATCAGCAGTGCGGCGGCGAGCATGCCTGCGACGAGGCGTAGCGAGAGAAGGCGCATGGGCGCGATCCTAGAGCATCGACCTGTCCCGCCCCTGTCCCGATCGGCGACGACGGATCGGCCTACCTGAGCAGCGGCGCGTCTTCCATGTACACGACCGAGTCCTTGCCGTCGATCGGGAGCGTGTACACGCGGATCGGCTGGCCGAGCGCGGCATGGGTCTGCGCGTGTGCGATGTCGATGTACGGCCGATCGGGCTCGCGCACGTGCAGCGTGACGGTCTTGCCGAGCTTGCCGTCGACGATCTCGCGCATCGTGAACCCGCCGGAGTCGGTCTTCTGTACCAGCCCGTCCTGCTGCTTCGCGCCTGCGGGCGGACAGTCCTTCGGCCGGGTGTGCTGCGCCCGCGCCTTGCCTTCCTTGGTGAAGTCGCGGCTCGCCGGATCGATGATGCAGGCGCGCACGTCGCTGCCCACGGCAGTCGAGCTGCCGCCGCCGAGCAGCAGCGCCCCCAGCACGCCGATCGAGGCGAACGCCGCCACGACCGCGACGCCCGCGGCGACCTTCCAGCCGCGTCCGCCGCCGCTGCCGCCGTCGCCTGTCGGCGAGTTGGCGCGTGCGTGGTCGTCGTCGTGTCCTGGCTGCTGATCGGTCATCGCACTTCGAGCGTACCCACAAGGGCGCCGGAACCATGCAGCTCGATCTCGTACGAGCCGGCGGCACCGGTCCTGAACTCCACGTCGGTCGCCTCGCCAGCGGGCAGGTCGGCCTCGACGTTCGGACCGTGCACGTGCACCTGGTCGTCGACGTCGGAGGTGATCGTGAGCTGCACGACATCGCCGGAGTTCACCTTGAACGTCTCGGGCCCGCCGACCACCGCGCCGTCCTTCACGTCCACCTCGAACGTCTCGTCGGGCGTAGCGGAGCTCGGTCCACCGGCATCGCCGCCGCCGTCCGCACCGGAGCCGGATCCGCCACATGCAGCGAGCAGGATCGATGCAAGCAGGACGAGCAAGAGCACGGGCAGTGGTCGATCCCTCATGCCGGCAGTTTGCCTGTTCGACGATCCGGGTTCACCACGCGACGCCCGCAACCGCACGAGATCGTCAGATTCGGCGGATCGCGACGACAGAGTAGTTCGCGAGCGACTCGACGGTAACCGTGCGCCCGGTGCGCGGCGCGTGGACGAACGCACCGCCGCCTACGTAGATGCCCATATGGCCGGCGCTGTTGGTGAAGACGAGGTCGCCCACCTGTGCCTGCGACATCGGCACCGACACGCCCATGCCGATCAGCGAGTAGGTGGAGTGCGGGAGCCCGGGGCGGCCAGCCTGCGCGAATGCCCACACGACCAGGCCGGAGCAGTCGAAGCTGCTCGGGCCCGCTGCGCCGAACGAGTACGGAGCGCCGCTCTTGCCCACGGCGATGCTCGCCGCTGCTGCGGCGGTGCCGCTCGCGGGCGGCAGCGGAACCGACACGCTGCTTGAGGAGCTGCTGCTCGATGTCGAGTCGGACGACACACCGGCA
>JAGQUL010000347.1 GCA_020438525.1 Thermoleophilia bacterium
GTGCATGAGCGTCGACTTGCCCGATCCGGAGGGGCCCATCACGGCAGTGAATCCACCGCGCGGCAGGTCGAGGTCGACACCGTCGAGGGCGGTCACGGCGGTGTTGCCCTTGCCGTAGACCTTCACGGCACCGGCAACACGTGCGGCGGGGCCCGTCGGAGCGGGCGCGGAGGGGGTGGAGGTTTCCATGCGCGGCACCCTACCGCGTGCGCGACGCACACGTGTGTGCGCGTGAACGTCACCCCTTGGTGGCGAGGTCGAGCACGGATCGCGCCGCGGCGTCGAGCGAGCGGAGCGCGTCCTGCCCGCCGGCGCGCTGCGCGGTGTCGCCGCCGCCGACGAACACGCCGGGCCTGTCTGCGAACTGCACCGTTCCCGTCAGCGACGGATTCGTCGAGAGGTTGATGCCGGTGATCCCGTGCTCGTCGCCGATCGCGTGCAGCGCGGTCACGGCGTCGTCGAGCGGGCTCGAGCCATTTCCCGTGACGGTATTCGACTTCGTCCGTTCGAACAGCGCTGCCTTGCCCAGGGCACCGGTCGAGAGGATGTACGCCGGGTTGGTGACGCCGGTCTGGGTGGTGACCTTCGCGGACGCGACGCCGTCGTGGATCGACGTATCGATCGTGGTGTCGCGGAAGCGAAGGCCGCTGGTCTGCGCTGGTCCGTGGATCGTGAATGCCTGCATGCCGCTGCCTCGGCGTGCAGGTCGCACCGGGTGCGCGCGGTCGGCGCGGTGGCCCGATCACGGCGCGGGCGCAGCCGCAGGCGGCCACGGCGCCCGCCGGGTCACACCTTTGCGTCGACGAACTCCTGCACGAGGCGTGCGGCGCGGTCGATGTTGCGTCGCGCCTCGTCGGAGATGCGCGGCGGGAAGGTGCCGCCGTAGCCGAGCTCGCCCTTGAACTTGAGCATCCCGAGCACGCCGGGGTTCTCGTTGAGCATGATGCCGTCCACGCCGTGGCGCGAGCCCAGGTTGTGCAGCGCAGCGACCGCGTCGTGCAGGGACGCGATTCCGCCGCCGGTCGCGGCCTCGCGCTCGAGCGTGGTCACGCGGTTGAAGAACGATCCCTGGCCGATCGGGAGGTAGCCCATCATCGGGATCTTGCCGATCGGGTTCGCCACGCCGCGCTCGATCGTCTGCGCGACCTTCGCGGCATCGCCTGCGATCCGGGTCGTGACCGTGCTGTCGGCGAAGCGCAGCGCGCCCTTGGTCACGTTGCGGATGATCGTGAAGTCGGTCATGTCGTCCCTCGCAGTCCCGTTGCACGAGTCACGGTCCCCTGCGACTCGTCGTCCCCGGTACATCGACCGGGGCAGCCCCGGCGTTTCGCCGGCTCGCGGCTCAGGCGTAGGTGTCGAGCTGCGTGCCCACGCCCGCAGGGCCGCCTGCCTCGAGCGCGCGCAGCATCATCGCGTTGAGCTGCTGCGCCATGTCGAGCGCGTCCGCGAGCATGCCCATCTGGGCGTTCGCCATCGCCTGGTCCGGCGACAGCTCGGCGGCTGACGTCGGCGCCCCACCGGCGCACGAATCGATTCCCCCCACGGACATGCAGGTTGCATCGGCGCGGCGGTGGTCGTCGTCGACCCTCGTGCGAGCAATTGGGCCGGTGGGCCTACTGTGCTCGACAGGCTCGTCACACGTTGGCGTTGCGCGACTTCTCCTTCGCGCGCGCGCTCTGGCGCTCGGACGCGTTGAGGATCGTCTTGCGCAGCCGGATCGCGTCGGGCGTGACCTCGACGCACTCGTCCTCGCGGATGAACTCGAGCGCCTCGTCGAGCGAGAGCGCGCGGGCGCGGTTCATGCGCACGAGCTCGTCGCCGGTCGCGGAGCGGTGGTTGGTGAGGTGCTTCTCGCGAACGATGTTCACGTCGAGGTCCTCGGGGCGCACGTGCTCGCCCACGATGCGGCCCTCGTAGACGTCGTCGGTCGGCTCGACGAAGAGCGTGCCGCGGTCCTCGAGCTTGAGGATCGCGTACTGCGTGGCAGGGCCGGGGCGGTCGGCGACGAGCGAGCCGGACTGGCGCAGGCGCAGCTCGCCGGTCCACGGCGCCCACGAGTGGAAGTGGGAGTGGAGCTGGCCGGTGCCGCGGGTCTCCGACAGGAACGTGGTGCGGAATCCGATCAGGCCGCGGGCGGGCACCTCGAACGAGACGCGCGTCCAGCCGGCGCCGAACGCCTGCATGTCGACCATGCGCCCCTTGCGCGAGCCCATCAGCTGGGTCACGGCACCGACGTGCTCGTCGGGCACGTCCACCACTGCGAGCTCCATCGGCTCGAGCAGGCGGCCGTTCTCGTCCTCGCGGGTGAGCACGCGTGGCTTGCCGACGGTGAGCTCGTAGCCCTCGCGGCGCATCGACTCGACGAGCACCGCGAGCTGCATCTCGCCGCGTCCCTGCACCTCCCAGCGGTCGGGGGAGCCGGTCGGGTTGACGCGGATCGCGACGTTGCCGATCAGCTCCTTGTCGAGGCGGTCCTTGAGCATGCGCGCAGTGACCTTGTTCTTGCCCGAGGACCCGGCGAGCGGGGAGTCGTTGATGCGGAACTCCATCGCGATCGTGGGCTCGTCCACGGTCAGGCGCGGCAGCGGGCGCGGATCGTCGAGGTCGGCGATCGTGTCGCCGATCGTGATCTCCTCGATGCCGCTGATCGCCACGATGTCGCCGGCGCGGGCCGACTCCGCCGGCACGCGGGTCATCGCCTCCGTCTTGAGCAGCTCGACCACCTTGGCGCGGGTGATGTCGGCGTGGCCCGACTCGTCGCTCGCCTCGTCGGCCTCGCGGCACCACGCGACCTGCTGGCCCTTGCGGATCTCGCCCTCGAACACCCGGAGCATCGCGAGGCGGCCGAGGTACGGCGAGGCGTCGATGTTCGTCACCCAGGCTTGCAGCGGCTGGCCCTCGTGGAACGTCGGCGCCGGGATGTGGTCGATGATCAGGTCGGCGAGCGTGTCGAGCCCGACGCCCCTGGCGTTCTCGTCGAGGATGATCTCGTGGGCCTCGTCCTCGTCGAGCGTCGACCAGCCGTCGCG
>JAGQUL010000048.1 GCA_020438525.1 Thermoleophilia bacterium
GGGGGGGGCCGCCCACTAGCCCCCCGCCCGTATATGTGGAACCGGTATGGGCAGCCGGTGGTCTTGCGCTGGCACCTCACGGTGGGGGGGAGGGCGAATCGGTGCCTGCGCCGTGGCGGAGCCCGCAGAACGCGGGGCCGCCATCGTCTCTAGATGGCGCAGGTCCCGACAGCCAACCCCCGGCAAGACTGTACTGCCGTCGGTTCGCATGTTGGTGAGTCACTAACGCGCCTCATGGTCTGCTCCTTGTAGGGATCGGACCACTTCGGTAACCAGGCTGCCTCCCTGATCGGGGGAGGCCCTTGGCTTTGCGTCCCGGCCTCGCGACCGGTTTGCCTTTATCGGTGACTTGACCAATGTATCGGGCACGAAGGGCAAGTCCTTGAGAGCGAGTTCGCACATTCGCACGAACCCCAGCAACCATGCGGGTTTTGTGGCGACGACGACCACGTCACGAGCCGAAATCGCGAGCCTCGCCGCGCCGCGATAGGGTCGCGGCATGGAACTGCACCTCACTGCTTCATACGCCGACGAGTCCAATGCCGACCTGCTTGCCGCGGTGGTCGACACCACCGAACAGGTCCCCGACGAGCTGCGCCAGCTCGACGAGCACCTCGGCGGCGCGATCGCGCGCGAGCTCGCTCGCGGCGTGCTCACCACCAAGTCGGCTGGAGTGGTGACCGTGACCGGCGCCGCGACCGGCCCGGGCCTCCTCGCGCTCGTCACGACCGGCCCGACCGACGACGGGGTCGCCGACGCGTGGCGCGTCGCCGGTGCGAAGGCCGCGAGCGCAGCGCGCGCCGCGAAGGCTCGCACCGTCGCGCTGTCGGTTCCGTCCGACCCCGAGCAGGTCGATGCGTTCGTGACCGGCTTCGTGCTCGGGCAGTACCGGATCCACAAGTACCGAACCCCGACGAGCGAGCACAGCGGCGACGACACGTCGGATCGCTACCGCGGGCCGGAGGCGCTCACCCTGCATGGCGACGTGGATGCGATCGGCGACGTTGCGCGACGCGCGCTGACGATCGCGATGGCGCAGAACTGGGCGCGCGACCTGGCGAACGCACCGGCCAACCGGCTGATGCCGATCGACCTGGCTGCGGAGGCCGAGGCGCTTGCCGCCAAGCACGTGCACCTGACCTACCACGACCTCGATCGGGTCGGCATCGAGTCGGCCGGGATGGGGATGTTCGCCGGCGTGGCGCAGGGCAGCGCCGACGAGCCGCGCCTGATCGTGCTCGAGTGGAACCCGCCGGAGTCGAGCGAGGCCGACGAGGAGCGGCTCGCGCTGGTCGGCAAGGCCGTGATGTTCGACACGGGCGGCATCTCGATCAAGCCGAGCGGCGGCATGGAAGACATGAAGCTCGACAAGTCCGGCGGCTGCGCGGTTCTCGGCGCGATGCGTGCGATCGCCGAGACCAACGTGCCACGCCGCATCCTCGCGGTGGTCGGATCCACCACGAACATGCCCGACGGCAACGCCTACCGCCCCGGCGACGTGCTGACCGCGATGGACGGCACCACCGTGGAGATCATCTCCACCGATGCCGAGGGCCGGCTCGTGCTCGGCGACTGCATCACCTACGCGCGCGGTCGAGGCTGCAACGCGATCGTCGAGGCGTCGACGCTCACGGGCGCGATGGTGATCGCGCTCGGCCACCGCTACACCGGCGCGATCGGCAAGAAGGGACCGCTGCGCGACGCGGTGATCGCGGCGGGCGAGGCGACCGGCGACCACGCCTGGGCGATGCCGATGCACGACGAGTACAAGGCGAACCTCAAGACCGCGTGCGCCGACCTGAAGAACTCGGGTGGGCGCGACGGCGGCGCGCTGAGCGCCGGCTCGTTCCTGGGCCACTTCGCCAAGGACACGCCGTTCGTGCACCTCGACGTGGCCGGCACCGCGATGCTGCCCAAGCCGCGCATGTGGTTCGGCAGCAAGGGCGCCTCGGGCGCTGCGGTTCGGCTGATGGTGGAGCTCGCGGCGAGTCGCTGAGCACGCTTCGCCGGCTCGCGTGCGCGCCCGCACGCGGCGCTGCGGTAGGCTCGATCGGCCCGTTTTCGAGGAACCGATCGCAAAGGAATCGCCCCATGGCCACCGCCACCGCGTCACCCCTGTCGTTCCAGCTCAGCGACGAGCACGAGCTGCTCCGTTCGACCGTGCGCGAGTTCGCCGAGGCCGAGGTGGCGCCCGTCGCCGAGGAGCTCGACCGCGAGGGCCGCTTCCCGTACGACATCGTGAAGGGGATGGCCGACCTCGGGATCATGGGCATCACGATCCCGGAGGAGTTCGGCGGCGCCGGCTCCGACACGCTCAGCTACGCGATCGCAGTCGAGGAGCTCGCCCGCATCGACAGCTCCGTGTCGATCACGATGTGCGCACACCACTCGCTCGGCACGCTGCCGATCTGGTACTTCGGCAACGATCAGCAGAAGTCGGACTGGCTGCCGCAGCTCGCGAGCGGCGAGAAGCTGCACGCGTTCGGCCTGACCGAGCCGGGTGCCGGATCCGATGCCGGCGCCGCACGCACCACTGCGCGACGCGACGGTGACGAGTGGGTCATCAACGGCTCGAAGATCTTCATCACCAACGCCGGCACCGACATGACCTTCGGCGTGACCGTCACCGCCGTGACGGGCGAGGACTCCAAGGGCCGCCCGGCGATCAGCAACATCATGATCCCCAACGGGACGCCCGGGTACGAGATCAGCGAGCCGATGAAGAAGATGGGCTGGCACGCCTCCGACACGCGCGCGCTCAGCTTCAACGACGTGCGCGTGCCCGCGAGCAACCTGCTCGGCGAGGAGGGCAAGGGCTTCACGCAGTTCCTGCGCATCCTCGACGGCGGCCGGATCGGCGTTGCCGCGCTCGGCCTGGGGCTGGCGCAGGGCGCGTTCGAGCAGGCGCTCAAGTACGCGAACGAGCGCAACCAGTTCGGCAAGCCGATCGCCGGCTACCAGGCGATGGCGTTCAAGCTCGCCGACATGGCGGCTGACATCGAGGCATGCCGCCTGCTCACCTACAAGGCCGCGTGGGAGAAGGACCAGGGCCTCGACTTCACGCAGACCGCCGCGATCGCCAAGCTCAAGACCGGCCTGCTCGCGCGCGAGGTGGCGAACGCGTCGCTGCAGATCCACGGCGGCTACGGCTTCATGGACGAGTTCCCGATCAGCCGCTTCTACCGCGACGCGAAGATCCTCGAGATCGGCGAAGGCACCAACGAGGTGCAGCAGATGGTGATCGCGCGCGGCCTGGGCATCAAGCTGCACTGAGCCCTGCAGGGGAGGCGACGACGGTTCCCGTGATCCGTCGCGGCGTCGTCGCTCGACAAGCAGGCATGGACGTTCGGGGACATGCGATCCTGCCTCGCCGCGGGTCCGGCAATCCGTTGATCGACCCGCCCGAGTTGCGTGGCATGGCCGTGGGTGCACCGGTCGGCCTGGTCGGCGGCGGGATCGTCGGCTCGCTGCTCGCGGGCAACCACGCGATGGGCATGGGCCTGCAGGGCACCGCAGCCATGGATCGCGCGCTGCTGCAGGGCGGCGCGGCCGGTGCGATCGGCGGGCTGCTCGCCGGCGTGGCGGTGGGCTTCATGGTGGGTCACGTGCAGGACGAGGGCTGGACGATCCCCGGTACCTGAAGGCGATCGCGCCCGGTATGCTCCGGACCATGTCGACCACCGCGCACCCCACAGTCGATCCTGCCGTTCGCGACCGCCACGACCTCGGACCGTGCGAGAGCCGGATCGAGGGCGTCGTGATCCGCGCGCTCACGCGGCACGGCGACGAGCGCGGCGGCTTCACGGAGACGTACCGCAAGGAGTGGTTCGACGGCCCGGCGATGCTGCAGGGCAATCGCTCCGACTCCGCTGCGGGAACGATTCGTGGCCTGCACTTCCATCGCAGGCAGGCCGACTACTGGCTGTGCCTCAAGGGCACGCTGCTCGCATGCCTGTTCGATGCGCGCCCGGGCAGCCCGACCGAGGGCGTCACGCAGGGCGTGGTGCTCACGGACGCGACGAACGCCGGGATCTACATTCCGCCGGGCGTGGCACATGGATTCGCGGCGCTCGAGGATGCGACGCTCACGTACCTCGTCGATAACTACTACGACGGCGGCGACGAGTTCGGCGTGCGCTGGGACGACCCCGAGGTCGCGATGGACTGGGGCATCACCGATCCGATCCTCTCCGGTCGCGACGCCAGCTGCGAGACGCTTGCCCAGCTGCGCGAGGCCGGATCGATGCCCGAGCCCTGGACGCCCGACGCTCGGACTACTTGACGCCGTTGGCGGCGAGGGTCGCGCCGAGACCGGTCATCTCCGGCATCTCGCCCTTCTCGCCGTCGGGCGAGCGAAGGCCCCAGCCGAGGCTCCAGCCCTGGGCGGTGTCCTTGCCGTCGATCGCGTCGGCGACGCGGTTGGCCAGGTCGACCGCGGTCGAGCCCTGCGAGCCGAGCGTGCTCGTGACGTTGCTCGTGAGGATCAGCATGGCGAAGCCGCCGATCGTGTGGAGCAGGCTCGTCGCCTGGTTGACGTACTTGACGTTCTTGGTCTTGTCCGTGAGCAGGCCGGTCGCGGTGGCGACCGTCTCGAAGGGATGGATAGCGATCTTGTCGGCCGCAACCTGCTCCTGGTGCGTGGCTGCCTGGTAGCCGGCCGCGCTCGAGCGGATCAGGTCGCCGATCGCGCCCTGCACGCCACCACCGGCGAGCGGCTGCTCGGTGGGCTTGTCCGGGCTTGCCGGGGCAGGGGTGCTGCCTGCAGCAGGCGATACGGGCGTGGTGGTCGACACGGTCAGCATTGGTTCGGCTCCCATTCGAAGGATTCGACAGGCATCGAACCATGCCGAGCCGCTGCACGTCAGTGCCGTGCGCCGAGGCTGGTCGGACGCGGCCGCGGCGGCGGCCGGCCTGTCCCGCTGCAGCTCGTGGGGTTCAGCAGACCGACCGGAGCAGCGGATAGCCCGACGAGGTGAGCAGCGCCTCGACCTCGGCCACGTGCTCGGCGTTGCGCGTCTGCAGCGTGAGGTCGACGCGCGTCTCGCCGATACGCAGATCGACGCCTTCGCGGTGGTGCTCCACGCCGAGCACGTTGACGCGTGCGCGGGCGAGCATGCCGAGCAGTCGCGAGAGCTCGCCGGGCCGGTCGGGGATCACGGTTCCGACGTACAGGAACCGGCCCACGGCAGACAGGCCGTGCCGGATCACGGGGATCAGGTTGGCGGGGTCGATGTTGCCGCCTGCGACCACCAGCGCGACCGGTCCGTCGGTCCGGACCTTGCCGGCGAGCAGCGCGGCGAGCGAGGCCGCGCCGGCGCCCTCGAGCACCTGCTTGGCTCGCTCCATGCCCCACAGGATCGCGGTCGAGAGCTCTTCCTCCTCGACCTCCACGACCTCGTCGACGAGCTCGCGCAGGATCGTGAACGTCCGCGCGCCGAGCTGCTTCACGGCGATGCCGTCGGCGATCGTGGGGCTCGCCTCGACCGCGGTCGGCGTGCCGGCCTCGATCGACGCGCGCAGCGACGGGAACGACGCGGCCTGGACCGCCACGATCCGGCAGTCGGGACGCAGCGCGCGCACGGCGGTCGCAACGCCCGCTGCGAGCCCGCCGCCGCCGACCGGCACCACGACCGTCGCGACCTCCGGCAGCTGCTCGACCACCTCGAGCCCGAGCGTGCCCTGCCCGGCGATGATCCGGTCGTCGTCGAACGGGTGCACGAACACCGCGCCGCGCTCCTCGCAGAACGCGTGCGCGGCCTCCAGGGTCGCGGTGAGGTGCTCGCCGGCGAGCTGCACCTGCGCTCCGTAGGCCTTGGTCGCCTCGACCTTTGCCAGGGAGGCATCCTCCGGCATGAAGATCGTCGCCTCCACGCCGAACTCCGATGCAGCCACCGCAACGCCCTGCGCGTGGTTGCCGGCGCTCGCCGCCACCACGCCGCGAGCGCGCTCGGCGTCGTCGAGCTGCGCGACCAGGTTGAGCGCGCCGCGCAGCTTGAACGATCCGGTGCGCTGCAGGTGCTCGCACTTCATGTAGACGGGGTGACCCACGATCGGGTCGAGCGTCTGCTTGTGCAGCATCGGGGTGCTGCGAATCCGGCCGCTGATCCGGTCCCGAGCCGCACGGATGTCGTCGAGCGTCACGCCCACGCCATGCACGGTTCCCGGCGCGTCCATCAGCTGAACACTTCCTCGAACAGCCGCATCGTGCAGGTGAGCGGGTCGAGCTCGCGGCGGTGCATAGCGTCGAGCAGCTCGCGCAGTCGCGGGTCCTCCTCCACGCGAGCGTGCAGGCGTCGCATGGCGCGTGCGCTCGCGAGCGTGAACACCTCGCTCTCGAGGTTCGCGCGGCGGCGCGCCTGGAAGCGACCGTCCTGCGCCATGAACTCGCGGTGCTCGCGGATCACGTCCCACAGCCGCTCGATGCCCTCGTCGCGCACCGCCTCGGTCTCCACGATCGGCGGCGTCCAGTCGCGCTTCTCGAGCGTGAGGATCGATCGCACCTGCGAGTGCAGCGTGCGCGCCATCGGGTGGTCGGCCTTGTTGATCACGATGATGTCGGGGATCTCCATCACGCCGGCC
>JAGQUL010000348.1 GCA_020438525.1 Thermoleophilia bacterium
GGGCGTGGCGGGGCGTGGCGGGGCGTGGCGGGGCGTGGCGGGGCGTGGCGGGGCGTGGCAGGGCGTGGGTGGCAGCGAACTCGTCAGGACTTCGGGGCGCTGCGGCGCGCGGGGAACAGGATCACGTCGCGGATTGACTTGCGGCCGGTGAGCAGCATCAGGAAGCGGTCGATGCCCATGCCGAGGCCGCCGGTGGGGGGCATCCCGTACTCGAGCGCGGTGATGTAGTCCTCGTCGAGCTGCTCGGCCTCGTCGTCGCCCGCCTCGCGCGCTGAGTGCTGCTCCATGAATCGGTCGTACTGCATCTGCGGATCGTTGATCTCGCTGAACGCGTTGGCGATCTCGAATCCCGCGACGAACGCCTCGAAGCGACGCACGACCTTGTCGTTGCCCGCGTGCGTGCGCGCGAACGGCGACAGCTCGACCGGATAGTCGGTCAGGAACGTCGGCTGGATCAGGTGCGGCTCGACGAAGTGGCTCAGCAGCGCATCGATCAGCTTGCCGCGCGTGGCCTCGCCCTTCGGGTCGTAGCCCGCCTGGTGCAACACGGCGCGCAGCTCGTCGTCGCTCGCCGTGTCGATGTCGACGCGCGCCTTCTCGATGATCGCGTCACGGAGCGTCACGCGCGGCCACGGCGCACCAAGCTGGATCGTTCCGTGCTCCTCGTGCTCGATTACCGTGGTGCCGAGCACCTCCTGCGCGACGTGCGGCACAAGCTGCTCGAACAGGTCCATCACGTCGTCGTAGTCGGCGTAGGCCTGGTAGAGCTCGATCATCGTGAACTCGGGGTTGTGCTTGAAGCTCACGCCCTCGTTGCGGAAGTTCGGGCCGATCTCGAACACGCGCTCCATGCCGCCCACGATCAGGCGCTTCAGGTACAGCTCGGTGGCGATGCGAAGGTACAGCTGCATGTCGAGCTGGTTGTGGTGCGTCACGAACGGGCGCGCCGCCGCGCCGCCGTACTGCGGCTGCAGCACGGGGGTCTCGACCTCGAGGAAGTCGCGGTCCTCGAGGAAGCGGCGGATCGCGCTCGTTGCGCGCGAGCGCAGCACGAACACGTCGAGCGACTCGCGGTTGGCCACCAGGTCGAGGTAGCGGCGGCTGCGGCGCTGCTCCTCGTCGGCGAGGCCGTGGAACTTCTCGGGCAGCGGGCGGATGCACTTGGCGAGCAGGCGCGCGGAGTCGACCTTGAGCGAGAGCTCGCCGCGGCGGCTCTTCATCGCGGTGCCGGAGACCTCGATCCAGTCGCCGAGGTCGAGGTCGGCGAACGCCTCGAAGCCGTCCTCGCCGATCACGGCCTTGCTCACGAACAGCTGCAGCGTGCCGGAGCGGTCGGCGAGCTGCGCGAACATCAGCTTGCCCTGGCCGCGGCGCAGCATCATCCGCCCGGCGAGCACGTAGCGATCGTCGGTCTCGGCGCCGTCCTCGAGGTCGGAGTGGCTGGCCACCACGTCGGAGACGTGCGCATCGGGCTTCGCCGAGTAGGGCCACGGCTCACCACCGGCGGCGAGCATCGCATCGAGCTTGGCTCGGCGATCGGCCATGATCTGCTGCTCGGCAGAGTGCCTTTCGGCGGCGGTCGGCTCGGGCGAGTCGGGGGTGTCGGTGCTGGGAGCGTCGGTGGCTGACATGCACGCGAGTCTACGCGCGTGGCTCGCGTCGCGCCTCGCGAGCCGACATCCGCACGGAGATCACGATGCCGAGGATGGTCAACAGGATCGCCGCATCGATCGCCAGCATGGCGACCAGGTCGTTGCGTTGGGCGTGGTCGCCCACGACCGTTGCGCGGTCGCCGCGCACGTGCAGCGGCACGGTCTCCGCATCCGCGTAGCGGATCCACGTTGCCTCGTCGACCTCGAGCTCGCGACCGTCGTCGCCCGGGCTCGTCCACGCCACGGTGAGCGAGTGCGATGCGATCATCCGCGGTCCGCCGCCCGACTCGTGTGCGGCGAGCAGCCATCCGTCGATCGCACGCCCGTCGCGCGCGTCGACGTGCGCGGCCCAGTAGTCGCGAACGGCGTAGGCATTCGCCACGGCAAGGACGACGACGACCAGCGCCACCACCGCGACGGCGATCCACGTCGAGGCGCGGGTGCCGGAGACCGGTGCCGGAGCCGTTCCATGCGCCACGATCACGTATCGCTGCGGCTGCCACTCGCCGCCGGCGGCGATCGCGACCTGCTCGGTTCCGCACTCCGCACACGTCACGACGCGGGTGACCGCCTGCAGGCCGTGCACGTCGACGTGCAGCGGTGGCCGTCCCGGAACCGATTCGAGCGTGCGGAATCCAGCCTCGGTCCACGTGGCATCTTCGAGAGTCACCGCGTCGTCGTCGGCCATCCCCACGAGCACGTCGAGCGCGCGTCCGCACGCGATGCATTCAAACCGATCGACCTCGATCGTCGCATCGGGCTCGATGCCGTCGGCCACCACGGGTCGCCCGTCGACGAGCCAGTCATCGCCCTGGCTGCGTGCGGAAGCGAAGCTCGTCGTGCGGTCGCGCGTGCTCACGTGCGGGTTCTACCCCGCTGCGGACCACGTGGAGCGTCAGGCCGCTGCGGCCTGCTCGCCGACGGCCTTCCAGGCGCTCGTGCCGGCGTCGTAGTACTCCGCGAACCCGCTGCCGAACACGTGCACGGGAGCCGCTTCGACCTCGGCGGTCGGCTTGCTCACGATCGAGCCCTCGTAGACGTAGAAGCGCCCGTCGCTGCCCTGCAGGGTCACGACGCGCGACCACTGGTTGCCGCCCTGGGCATCGCGCGCCTGTCGGGCGATCGTGGCCGCCTCCTCGGCGCTGCCGAACCCGCCGGCGCTTGCGGCGACGAACTTCTGCAGCTGCAGCGTTCCGCCGCGTGCGAGCGCGCCGGACTGGGTCGTGGAAGCGTTGACGGAGAAGCTGCGACCGATCTGCGCTGCCGGATCGAACGGCGTGCCGGCGACCGCGCCGCCTCCGGTGACGGGCGCGCTGCCCGTTCCGGTGACCTGGGCGATGGCATCGTCGACGACGGAGCCGGTGCTCGGCGCGGCGCCGGTCGTGCCGGTGGTCGTGCCGGGCGTGCCTGCGCCGACCGGACCGCCACCTGCCACGCCGGCGTACACGCTGGTGGTGCCGTAGGGCACGTCGATGGTCTGTGCGCCTGCCTGCTGCGACCAGCTGTAGGCCTTCCAGCCGGGCGTGCCGTTCTCGCTGACGTGGTTCATCGCGCTCCACGCCACGACGTTGCCGGCGCCGGCGGGCATCGGGGTGGCCTGGCCGCCCTGGCCGAGCTGCTTGGCGATCACGCCGTAGAAGCGACCGTCGTGCTCGACGACCATCCAGCGCAGGAACTTGGAGCCCATCAGCTCGGTGCTCATCGACTGGCGCGCCACGGCGTTCGCCTCGTCGATCGATGCGTAGCCGTTCGCGTCGCCGGCGACCGCCTCGATGCGGAAGCTTCCGGCCTCGGCGACCTCGGTGCCGCCGGGCGTTGCTCCGGCAGCGAGGTCGACGGACGTGCCGACGAGCGACTGGATGCTCCACGCGGCACCCTGCGTGCCCTGCGCGGCACCGGTTCCCTGGGCGGCACCGGGCGCCGAGCCCGGCACGGGCGTGCCGGCGGTGGCCGGTGCTCCCGAGCCCTCGCCGATCGGCGCGGAGCCGCCGGTGGTACCGGGAACTGCAGTGGTGTCGAGCCCGGGGCCGACA
>JAGQUL010000349.1 GCA_020438525.1 Thermoleophilia bacterium
TCCGAGAGCAGCGCGACCAGCACGAGCGATGCCACGGCGGCCGACACGATCATGAGCTGGAACACCTGCGTCGTCTCCACCACGCCGACCGCGAACAGGGGATTGTGGCCATGACCGAGCGCCCATGCACCCACGACGGTCACGGCGAGCAGCGCCGAGCTCACCGAGAGCATCCCGCCGCGGAGCGCGCACCAGATCGAGAGCGGCACGAGCAGCACGAGCAACAGCACCATCCATCCACCCTGCAGGAACGCGATCGATGCGATCGCGGAGCCGAGCGCGACCTGCGCCGCGAGCTCCACGGCGCGCCGGCCCGCTCCCTCGGACCCGTGCCGACGCATGCGCGCTCGTGCGCGCGCCGCTGCGACGATGAACGGCGCGCCGAGCAGCATGCCCGAGGTCGTGGAGGTGGCGTAGAGCAGCCATGCGCGCGCGGAGCTCTCCGCCGCGAGCGATCCGTCGATCCGGAACGTCGCGACCGCAACGCTCGCGCTGATGATCGAGCCGAGCGGGACCGAGATGCTGAGCGCCACGACCCGCCGGACGCTCCATGCGAAGCGCGGCCCACCGGCGAAGCGAGTGACGAGCGCCCACACGACGAACGCCTCGGCCACGTCTCCAAGCGCGACGGGCACCGCCGACGCGATCGGGATGCCGGTCCAGAGCGATGTGGCGAGGTCGCCGACGAACACGCCGACCAGCGCGCGCGGTCCGAGCAGCAACGCCGAGCCGAGCGCGACACCCGACGCGAGCCACACCGGCGTGAACAGGCCCTCGAGGAGCGTGAAATCAAGGTACGCACGCGCGACTGCGAAGTACGCGATCGCGGTCGCGAGCACGGGCAGCCAGCCCGCTGCGCGACCGCGAGCGGGAGCGGGGGTCGGCGCATCGGGGGATGCCAAGGCGGCTTGCTCCATCGATTTGATCATCCCACGCACGCACACCATCATGCATGCCTGTCAAACAACCGCCGCGGCGGAATGCGAAGATTCCTGCATGGACCTGACGATCGCGACCTGCAGCGCCCTGCCCGAACCCGATCCCGACGAGCGGCCGTTGCTCGACGCGCTCGCCGCGGCGGGAGTCGAGACGCGGCTCGCCGCCTGGGACGACCCCGAGGTGGATTGGGGCGCGTCGGCGCTCACCGTGGTGCGTTCGACGTGGAACTACCCCGAGGACCGGGACGGGTTCCTGGACTGGATGCGTCGGGTGTCGGGCGACTCGACGGTGCTGCGCAACCCGATGTCGGTGATGGCGCCCAACACGCACAAGGGCTACCTCGCGGCGCTCGAGCGCGCGGAGGTGCCGGTGGTGCCGACCCGGTGGTTCGCGCGAGGCGGGCGCGCGGCGAACGCGGATGCGCTGCGGGCGCTGCCGTGGGATCGGATCGTGGTGAAGCCGGCGGTCGGGGCGGGCTCGCGCGGCGTGCGCGCGTTCGACCTGCAGCTCGACGACGACGTGGACGCGGCCGCAGCGCATGCGATGGCGCTGCAGGCGCAGGGCGAGGTGCTCGTGCAGCCGCAGCTCGAGAGCGTCGCGACCGAGGGCGAGCGTGACATCGTCTGGATCGATGGCGAGATCACGCACGTCGTGACGAAGCGGCCGCGGATGGAGGGCGACGACGAGCTGGTGCTCGAGCCGCGCGCCGCCACCGACGAGGAGCACTGGGTCGCGATGCGGGCGCTGCGCACGGTGCCCGCGCTCACGCAGCGCGAGCTGCTGTACGCGCGGGTGGACGTGGCGGCCGACGAGCTCGGCACGCTGCGGGTGATGGAGCTGGAGCTCGTGGAGCCGTCGCTGTTCGTGGCGCTGCACGAGCCGGCGATGCAGCGACTCGTGCGCGCGCTCGCGCGCGACGCAGGACGTGCACACGCCGCGGCGAACTAGGTCGAGGAATCCCTGCGACCTCGAACCGGAGCGTTTCCATGACCACCAAGGTGTCCCCCTCGAACGTCCCCACGTTTGCCGGCATGGTGCTGCTCGTGCTCGGCATGTTCAACGTGATCGACGGCTTCATGCTGCTGCAGCGGGGCCGCTACGCGGACGAGCTGTTCATCGCCTCCAACGCCGACACGTGGGGCTGGATCATGATCGTGTTCGCCGTGCTGCAGGTGGTCGCCGGCGCGAAGCTGCTCACCTCCGGGCAGGGCCGCGGCCTCGCGCTCTCCGTGGCGTGCTTCAGCATGGTGCTGTGGTTCGCGATGCTCTTCGCCACGCCGTTCGCGGCGCTGCTCGGCGTGGGCCTCAACTTCGCGGTGATCGCGAACGTGCTCTCGACGGAGTAGCTGCGGGTACGAACCGCTCCGCAGCGAGCAGCAGCGCGAGCCATGCCTCCGCGAGCCCGGTGAGGAACATCACGGGCTGGAGCGGCGAGACGTAGCCGATGATCGCGACCTGGGCGGCGATCCAGAGCACGAGCACGGTGCCGGCGAGCAGCGTGGCGCGGCGCGCGCGAGGATCGCGGCGTGCAAGCCACAGCGAGGCGATCGCATGGAGACCGCCCACCACGAGCCCCAGGAACAGGGCCGGCAGCAAGTAGGAGTCGAAGGGCGAGCCGTCGAGCCACTCGTCCGGCACGGCGTCTGCGCCCGCGATCCCGTAGATCGCACCGCCGGCCGCGTTGGTCGCCACCAGTGCGGTGACGACCATCGCGATCCGGCGGGCCGGTGGATCCGGCGAGGCCGGGAGCTGCTCGGTCATGCGACCAGGTCGTCGGCCTCGCCACCACGCTCTGCGTCGTGCAGGAGCGCTCGAGTGCGGTGACGGTCGGTTCGAGCATCGAGACCGGGGCGCGGGTCGTGCGGCGGCTTGGGCAGCCGCGTGACGGGCTCGCGACGGGCCTCGATCTGCGTCATCGCGTCGAAGTGGAGGTGGTCGTGTGTCATGCGCCTGCGCATGGTGTCCTCCTGAATCATGTGTCGGGTGGATCCACCCCTATTGTCGCCGCAGGCGCTGGCCGCGACG
>JAGQUL010000350.1:0-837 GCA_020438525.1 Thermoleophilia bacterium
ACCAACAACTCCGCGCGCATCGTGAGCTACCGACGCGCCGTGCGCGGACCGGGGGAGAACCCGCGCGCAGCCGAGCCGTGGTGCGCCGACTTCGTGAGCTGGGCGTGGCGCCGTGCCGGCGTTCCGATCGGCTTCGGCGGCCTGGGATCCGACTACGTCCCCGAGCTCGTCGGCTGGGCACGCTTCGGGCGCAGGTGGCACTGGGCGCGCACCGGGTACCGCCCCAAGCCGGGTGACCTCGTGGTGTACAAGGCAGGCGGCTCGCGCCGTGGTCACGTCGGGATGGTCGTGAAGCTGCGCGCAGGCAAGCTCTACACCGTCGAGGGCAACTACGGCGATCGCGTCACACGACGCGTCGTGACGCCCTGGTCACCCGACGTGACCGGTTTCATCGCACCCGTCTGACGCGGATCAGGCCGCGTGCGCCTCGCCACCGCCGTCGCCCCAGGAGTCCTCGGTCACCGGCTCGACGAGCGACACCGCACGCGAGTCGTCGAACCCTGCGGCAGCGTCCGATGCCGGCGCGTCCGATGCGGGCGCGTCGTCGTCGCCCGAGTTCGCCGCGGTGGTTGCGAGCGACTCCGCGAGCCGGCTCAGCTCGCTCGCGGTCGCGGAGACCTCCTGCATCGATGCCGCGGTCTCCTCGGTCGCCGCCGACACCTGCTCGGTGTGGCTCGACGCCGCCTGTGCCAGCCCGACCGCGTGCTCGGTGGAGCCGCGGATCTCGTCGGTGCGCTCGAGCACGTCGCGAACGCCGCGCTCGATCTCCAGGAACGCCTCGCGTGCCTCGTCGACCGTGCGGCTGCCCTCGGTGGCGTGCGCCAGGCTGTCGCGCAC
>JAGQUL010000350.1:904-6116 GCA_020438525.1 Thermoleophilia bacterium
TCGGCGAGCTTGCGCACCTCGTCGGCGACCACCGCGAACCCGCGGCCCTGCTCGCCGGCGCGAGCCGCCTCGATCGCTGCGTTGAGCGCAAGCAGGTTCGTCTGCTCCGCGATCGCCGTGATCGTCTCGACGATCCCGCCGACACGCTCGCTCTTGGCAGCGAGCTCCTCGATCGCGCGACTGACATGCTCGGCGCTGTCGTTGAGCGTCGACATCGCGGTGCTCGCGCGATCCACGCTCTCCACGCCGTCACCCACCACCGACGTGGTCGACTGCGCGGCCTCCGCGGCCTTCGCCGCAGCATCCGCCGCCGTGCGAAGCATCTCGACCTGGCGCTGTGCGTTGTCGGCAAGCTCGGCCATCGAACCCGCGATCTCTTCCATGCCGCCGGTCACCTCGCCCGCGGTGCGCTCGCTCGTCGCGCTCGCGCCCGTCAGCTGCTCGCTCATCGCCGCGAGCTCCTCGAGCAGCACGCGGTTGCGCTCTGCGCGCTCGGCGTCGATGCGCGTCTGCATCGAGCGCTGCACCTCGCGGTGCTCGAGGTCCTCGATCATCCGCCGGAACGCCGTGCCGAGCGTGTCGCGCGAGCCGCGCACCGGCGCCTGCACGCCCGCTTCGCCCGCCGCGATCTGCTCGGCGACCTTCGCCATCTTCTCGGTGCCGTCGACCATCTCGGCCATCGCCATGCCGAGCTGGTCGGCATCGGAGCGCGGCGTGACCTCGACCGCCGTGTCGCCCTGCGCCAGTCGCGCCGCGACCTCGCTCGCCTCGTGCACGTAGTCGACCAGCTCCGCAAACGCGCGCTCGGTCTCCGCGACCTGGTCGCGCGCGTCGTCGGCGTCACCGCCATCGAGCAGCTGCGCCGCGTCGCCCACGTCGCCCACCGCGAGGCTCGCTGACGCACGTCGGAGCCGATCCACGGGGCGCGTGATCGAGCGGGTCACCGCGAACGCGAAGAGCGCGGCGAGCAGCGCGCCGGCTGCAGTCAGCCCGATCACGACGTACGTCATCGTGTCGGCGCTGTTGGCCGCGTCGTCGACCATCGCCTCCTCGGTCTTCTCCAGCGCGTCGACGAGCTCGACGCTGCGGTCACGCAGGTCGTCGAGCGCCGGCACGAGCTGCTCGGTGTACGTAGCCCGCGACTGCACGCGCGGATCCGCGCCCGTCACCGTCTCCACCCGCGACTGCTGGATCGCCTCGTTGCGCAGCTTCACGACCTTCGTCCGCGCAGCGAGGAACGCGTTCATCTGCGCCTCGGCACCCGGCCCCACGATGCTTCGCAGCTTCTGGACACGCTGCGCCTCGACCGCGACGTCGTCCTTGATCTCGCCGGCGATCTCGTCCTGGGTCTTCAGGTCGCCGTCGTAGACGTACAGGTGCTTGGCAACGTCGTGGCCGGACTCCTGCATCCCGCCGTTGAGCGCGAGCGCGGTCGACAGCGCCTCGCTCGACTCCTTCACGTCACCGACCTTGCTTGCCTCCGACTGCATCGTCGTGGCACCGATCGCCCCGACGACGATCGTGGCAACGATGCCGATTCCAAATCCGATCGAAAGTCGCGTTCCGATTCCGGAGCGGCGAAGCAGGCCCATGGTGCGGTCCATCCCTAGGTGCGCAGGAGTGCGTGTTGGTCGGTGTCTTCGGTCGAATTCGCCCGTCACTTGAGCGTGCAACGGTCGCTCCGGACTGCGGAATTGCCGCACCCCGAGCATGTTTCGACGTCGAGCCGCATCGTGATCGGTAGTCCGACCGGTTCGAATCCCGCATCACGGCACGGATCGGCCCGCTCGGCGGCCGCACCCGGACGCACCCGAGCCACGCCTGTCCGCTACCTGTCGCGACCGGGGATCATGGACCCTGCCAGGGTCGTACATCCACGGAAGGAACCCCCGATGGCCATTCGCATCCGCGTCTACCCGCAGCCCGGCTCGATCGGCGCCAGCCGCAACGCCCAGCGCCGCCGCAACGCACGCCGCCTGCGCCACCAGCGCCAGATCATCGCCCGGCAGAACCAGCTCCTTCGCATGCAGCAGCAGGGCCTCGGCTTCCGACCGTACGCACCCGCGGCCGCCGGCTTCGGCGTTGCACCCGCCTATGGCGCCGCCTACGGCACACCGTTCGGCTCCAGCTTCGGCACCCCGTTCGGCGCCGCCTTCGGCTCCCCGTTCGGTGCCTCCTACGGCACCCCGTACGGCAGCTTCGGCAGCTCGCCGGTCGCGCAGGTCGGCTCGCCGTTCGTCGCCAGCTTCGGCTCGCCCTTCCGCCCGGGCTACGCCCCGGTGACGACGACCAGCTTCTCGTCGTCGTACCTCGGATCGCCGCTGATGGGAGCGGGTCTGCTCTCCGGCGCGATGTACGGCTGCTGACCCAGAAGTCGCTGCCCGACATGCAGGCCGGTCGTGGCACTCAACAACGAGTGCAAACCTGCCGATACGTGTCGGGATGTTACGCACCTCATTACACGTGCGCGCGCTCGGCGCCTGCGCGACCGCGCTCGGCGTGCTCGTGCTCGCGGTCGCGTCCGTCGCCCAGGCGACGCCCACGGCGACGCTGCTTTCGATCGACGAAGGCGCGAACCCGGATGCACAGCACGTGAGCGGATCCACGATCTGGGTGCGCTCCGGCACCACCGGCGACTTCACCGTTCGTGTCGACGCAACCTCGACCAATCCCGCGGGCGTCGACTACGTGGAGTTCCCGCCGATCGCGACCGGCTGGCAGCCGCAGACCGCGCTGCAGGTCTACGCGCCGCCGTACCAGCAGACCTACGCCTGGACCGCGCTGGCCGTGGACCCGGGCGCGCCGAGCGCCGCCACCGCGTGGGACGCCGACCCGTCGAGCTCCGACGTCCCCTTCACCGTGGCGTTCGACGACACGCCTCCGGCCGGCACCACGCTGCTGGCCCAGACCGTGGCGACCCGCGACACGAGCGCCCCGGTCTCGGGCAGCGCCGGCACCGACTCGCAGTCCGGGATCGGCACCGTGCAGCTGCGTCGTCGCACGTCGCCGATCTCCTCCGACGTGTGCACGTCGTGGACTGCGTGGGGCAACCTCGGGATCGTGAACCCGCCCGGACCGATCAGCGATCCGCTGCCGACCGAGGGCTGCTACCAGTACGGGATCGTCGCGACCGACAACGTCGGCAACGCCACCGTCGTGGACCAGACCGGCTGGCTACGTGTCGACCGCACCGCCCCCGTCGTGGGGATCGACGCGATCGACGCGTCGAGCGTGCACGGCAACAACACGGTGCAGCTCGGCGGCCCCGCATGGGACTCCACGACGAGCATCCGCACGGTGACCGTGGTGCTCGCCGACCGCTACTCGGTCTGCTCGAACGCCACCGTGGATGCAGCGACGGGGCGCTGGAGCTGCTCGTGGGACATCGACTACGCCGAGCGCACCGGTCCCGCGACGCTCAAGGTGAGCGCGGTCGACCAGGCCGGCAACCGCACCACGACCTACGCAGCGGTCGACATCAAGCCGGCACCCAGCCCGTTCGGACCACGCGAGGACGAGATCGATCGCGTGCCGCCGGTCGTGGGGCTTGCCCGGATCCCGCTCACGAGCTGGAGCGAGCACATCCGCGTCAAGCCGACCGCGTGGGACGACCGCGGCGGCTACGTCGAGGTGCGCATGGAGTCGCAGACCGCCTCGGCGTCATCGACCAGGTTCAGCGAGTGGAGCCCGGCGCAGCTCGAGTCGCAGGAGGTGACGCTCGAGGATCGCGGCGAGACCACGTGCTACCGGGCCCGTGCGATCGACGAGGTCGGCAACGAGGCGCTCAGTGCGCCGCGCTGCACGACGCTGCCGCTCGACGACACCGACCTGAACTGGCGCGGTGCATGGGACGAGCTCGACGTGTCGCGCGCGTGGAACGGCACCCTGCACCGCACCACCCGCAGGTGGTCGCAGCTCACCTACAGGATCGCCGATCCCACGCCGCTGCTGGTCGTGACGCGGTGCCCGAAGTGCGGCACGATCGCGGTCTACCACGGCACGAAGCGCGTGGGCGTGTACCGGCTCGCGGCCAGCAGGACCCAGTACCGGCGCGTGATCCGGCTCAGGCGACTGACACGCCCCGCGAGCCGGCCGCTGCGGATCGTGTCGCTCACCAACGGGCGTCCGGTCTACATCGACGCGCTCGTCGCCGGTCGCTGACCACGATCCGCGTCAGTTGATCGGTACGCGTCGCCACGCATCCGGTGACAGGTCGGGCGTGCGGTTGATGTCGTAGCGCACGCGACCATCGGCGGCGATCGCGACGAGCGATGCGCCCACGGTGCCGAAGCCGGGGCGCTGCGCCACCGAGTGGATCGCGATCGCATCGAGCTGGTCGGGCTGCACGCTGCGCGCGTCGAGCAGGTCGATCCAGTCGCTCCATGTGGAGTCGCCCGCTGCGTCGAAGTCGCGGTCGTCGTCGTCCACCATCTCGAGCTCGGCGAGCAGTCGCGCGCGCCGCTGCAGCTCGCCGGGGAGGGTCGACGCGCGCGAGGCGATCACGTGATCGCCTGCGTCGAGCCGGGCATGGTCGAGCGCGCTGCCGGTCCAGCTCCAGCGCTCGGCGATCCATCGCTCGCGATCGCGTTGCAGCGAGGCCAGGTGGAACGGCTGGTACACCGCAACGCCGCCGGGAACGTCGGCCTCCAGGTCGAAGTGCGGCCCTCGTTCGAGCGAGACCAGCGGCAGCGTGCCGCGGGTGGGCGAGCTCGTGAGATCGGGGAGCGCGGCGGTGGGATCGTAGCGGTCGGTCAGCATCGCGAGCGAGGTGGGCGACGACAGGTCGACGGCGAGCCAGGTGCCGCCGGCGCGTGCGTCGCGCCCGCCGATCGCGTGCGGCAGCTGCGGCCACCAGCGTGCCGGCGGATCGGAGGGGCGGTCGCGGTCCTCGTCGCGCACGAACGCGAGCCGCACCGGCCAGGCGGAATCGGGGCGCAGGCGCAGCAGCACCGTGCACATGTCAGTTCACCGTGCGCAGGTGGGGGCGGGGGCGGTCGGTCTCGGGCGCCGGGCTCGAGGCGCGCTGCGCGAGCGCGGCGTCGAGCACGCGCTCGGCGATCGTGCGCTTGTCGGCGAGCGGCACGTCGATCGGGGCGAGCCCGCCGGACCGCAGGATCGTCACCGCGTTGGTGGGGTGCTCGAACCCGGCGTCGGGGCGCGACACGTCGTTGGCGACGATCAGGTCGGCGCCCTTCTTCGCGAGCTTGGCCTT
>JAGQUL010000049.1 GCA_020438525.1 Thermoleophilia bacterium
GTTGTCGAGCAGGTTGTCGAGGATCCTGCGCACGAGCTCGGCGTCGAGCACCTGCGTTCCACATCCGAGCTCGTCGGCCTCGAACGAGTGGTCGGGATGCACCCGTCGTGCACGATCGATCGACTCGCGCACGGCGGCGTCCACGTCGACCGGCTCCAGCTGTGGGGCCGGTGCCGCGTCCAGCCGCGCGAGCACGGTGAGGCCGTCGGCGATCCGCACGAGCCGGGCGACGTCCCGTCCGACTGACTCGATCGCCTCGCGCTCGTCCCGGTCGAGCGACTCGCGCGCAGCAAGCCACGACGCGTTGCCCCCGAGGCTCGTGAGCGGAGTCCGCAGCTCGTGTGAGGCATCGGCGACGAAGCGTCGCTGATGTCGATCGGCATCCTCGATCGACGCGAGCATCTCGTTGATCGCGTCGGCGAACTCGCGCAGCTCCGGATCGGGGAATGCCGGCTCGACGCGCGCAGACAGGTCATGGGGCTCGTTCGCGATCGACTGCGCGGTTCGCGTCATGCGCTCGACCGGGCGGAGCGTCGCTCGCGCGGCCCATGGGCCGAGCAGCAGCGCTGCGCCGATCGCGAGTCCGCCTGCCGCGACGAGCACGCGCAGCAGCGTGTCGAGGAACCCGGCGAGCTCGGTCAACGGGCGCGCGACCTGGACGGTCGCACCGTCCGCCACGCGCGCCTCGGCGAGCCGGTAGCGCTCGTGGTCGATCCGAACGGTGCGCAGGTGCAGCTCGCCGTCGCGCGCATCGCCGAGCCGTGGCTGGGGCAGGCCGCCGATCGCGTCGACGGCCGTGGTCCGGGAGATCACCGTTCCGTCGTCTGCGATGACCTGCGCGAACAGCGCATTGCGACCGAAGAACGATCCCGGCCCGTCGCCACCGCGACGCCCGCGTCGTGCGAACGGACCGTCCCGCGACGGTCCGTCGAGGTCGCCGACCAGCCGCGCGACCTCGGTACGAAGCGCGTCGTCGACGTCGTGGTAGAGCTGGTGCTGGACCACCGCGCGCGCGACCAGTCCGAACGTCGCGGCACCGAGGGTCACCGCGAGCACGAGGGCGATCGAGAGGCGCCAGCGGAGCGTCATGCGTCGTCTCCGCCCGTGCCGGGCGCGAGCAGGAAACCGTGCCCGCGCACCGTGCGGATGACGCGTGGCTCGCCGCCGGCCTCGAGCTTGCGGCGCAGGTAGCCCACGTACACGTCGACGAGATTCGAGCCTTCCGCGACCTCGCCGTCCCAGACCTCGTCGACAAGCTGGTCGCGGCTCAACGCCGTGCCGGGGTTTCGCATCAGGTACTCGAGCAGCCGGAACTCGCGCGGCGACAGCTCGACCTCGCGCGGACCACGCCAGCAGCGACGCGAGGCCGTGTCGAGGAGCAGGTCGCCGCGCCGCATTCGTGCGTCGTCCTGCTCGCCGGGTCCACGGCTTCGACGCAGCAGCGCATCGATGCGGGCGAGCAGCTCCTCGACGTGGAACGGCTTGGCGAGGAAGTCGTCGGCGCCGGCGCGGAAGCTGTCGACCCGACGTTCGAGGTCGCCGTGTGCGGTGAGCATCAGCACCGGCACCCAGCGCCCGGCGCGTCGCAGCTGCTCGACGGCCTCGATCCCATCGGCACCCGGCAGGCCGATGTCCATCACGACCAGCTCCGGTCGGCGATTCCGGGCGAGCTGGACGCCGTCTTCGGCCGAGGTCGCCGTGTCCACGTCGAAGCCCTCCGCCAGCAGCACGCGACGGAGCATCGATCGAATCTCGACGTCGTCGTCGACCACTAGGAGGTGGGCGCGTGCCATCGCACCCGTGTTCCCGATCGCGGCGAAGGTCACTCGTCGCCGGAATGCATCACGAACACCATCTCGGCGGTGATCGTGTCGTCGCTCGAGCTGCCGCGAACCATCACGTGGTCGCCCTTCTCGATGTCGGAGACCGTGCCTTCCTCGGCGTCACGCGGTCCGCCGTCCCCGTGGACCAGCACCTTCGTGTCGTCGGTCAGCTTCACGGTGAGCGATCCGTCGGAGTGCTCGCGATCGATCGTGAGCTCGTTGTCCGAGACCTTGGTCACCTCGCCCATGCCGCCTCCACCGCCGAAGCGGCCGCCCATCATCCCGCGGCCACCGCGGCCGTCCTGATCGCCGTGCATGCCGTGACGCTCGCCGCCACCGTACTCGCCGTGTCCGCCCCGGCCGCCGCGCATGCCGTCGCGACCGCCCGGCATCCCGCCCGGACCCCCCTGCATGCCGCCCGGGCCGCCCTGCTGCATCTGGCCACGTGCCTGGTCGAAGCGCATGCCGCGCGGCCCGTCGCCGTCGTGCCCGCGCACCGCCATGCCCGCGAAGAACGCAAGCGCGAGCGCGGCCACGCCGATCGCCCCGTACGCAAGCGAGCGCGTGTGGAACCGTTCCTCATCGGCCGCGGCCGACGTCGCTGCGTCGCGCTCGGGCTCCGTCGCGTTCACCGGATGCGCGGTCGCCATCTCCGGGCCGTCGTCGACCGCGTCCGTCGTCACTTCCGGCTGGTCCAGCTCGGTCGTCGTCTCATCGGGCGTGTCCGGGGTTCGATCCTCGTCGGCGTCGTGCATGTCGCGCTCCCTGTCGTGCGTTCGGTCGCGGCTCCGGTGCCGCACCTCCTGCCTGATCTTCGCCCCGCCCCCTGAGATTTCCATGAGAACGAGCGCTCATGACCCGTCGGGCATCGGCGATGAACGGCATCGGCCCGAGTCCCACGCACCTGTGCGCGAATCGATCGAGGCGACGATCAGACGGCAGCTGCGTGCGGCTCGATGGTCTCGAGGTTGTCGACGGTGACGCCGGAGACGATCTCGCTGTAGCTGAGCACGACGATCTTGGAGAAGTTGCGTTCGAGCAGGCTCTTCACGTGGCGGCGGATCTTCGGTGGGGTCACGATCACGGGGTCGAGGATCTGGCCGCGGTAGCGGTTGAGTGCGTCGGCGAGGTTGTTCTGGATCGCCTGGCTGGTGTTGGGGTCGAGCATCAGCACCTGGCCGGTCTCGTTGAGCTGGATCGCGTTCTGGATCGCGCGTTCGGCGTCGGGGCTGAGCATGAATGCCTTGAGGGTGCCGTCGGGCGACTGGTAGCGCGCGCAGATCTTGCGACCCAGCGCGGTGCGTACGTGCTCGGTGAGCGCGTGCGGGTCCTTGGTGTACACCGCGTTGTCGGCGAGCGCGTTGAGGATCGTCGACAGGTCCTTGATCGGCACCTGCTCCTTCACCAGGTTCTGCAGCACCTGCCGCAGCTGACCCAGCGCCAGCATGTTCGGCACCAGCTCCTGCACCACCATCGGCGCATCCTGCCGCGCCATGTTCAGCAGCTCCGCCACTTCCTCGCGCGTCAGCAGCTCCGCAAGATGCTGCTTCACGACCTCCGCCACGTGCGTGCTCACCACGTCCTGCGCATCGAACATCTGCAGGCCGTGCTGCTCGCCCAGCGCCGCATACTGCTCCGGGATCCACACCGCAGGCGTGCCGTAGATCGGATCGGTCGTGTGCTCCACGTCGATGCCCGGCACATCGAGGTCCTGCCCGATGCCCATCTGATGCGTCACCAGCACCTCGCCCTCGGCCACCAGGTCGCCCTTGATGCGAATCTGGTACTGGCCCGGCTGCAGGTTCGGATGCGGCCGCACGCGCACGCCCGGCGCGATCACGCCGAACTCCATCGCGATCCTGCGGCGCACGTGCTTGAGGCGTTCGAGCAGCTCGCCGCCACCGGTCTCCGGGTCCGCCAGGCGCGACAGCTCCGGGCCGACCTCGAGCGCGATCGCGTCGGTGCGCAGCATCGCCTGCGAGATCTCCTCCTGCTGGCCGCCGTCGCTCGCGAGGTCCTCGCCGCTCTCGGCGATCGCCGCTTCCTTGCTCTTCTTGGCCATCCACCACGCGGCACCGCCGAGCATGAGCGCAAGGCCCCAGATCGGGATCTTCGGCATGCCGGGGGCGAGCCCGAGGAACGCCAGGATGCCGGCGCTGATGCCCATCGCGCGGGTGTTCTGCATGAGCTGCCCGCCGATCTCCGCGCCGAGGTTGTTCGGCGATGCGCCGCGCGTGACGAGGAAGCCTGCTGCCATCGCAACGAGGAGGGACGGGATCTGCTCGAGCAGGCCCTGGCCGATCGTGAGCACCGTGAACGTCGCCGCCGCGTCGCCGAGCGGCATGCCGCCCATCACGCCACCGATGATGAGACCGCCGATGATGTTCACCACCACGATCACCATGCCGGCGATCGCGTCGCCCTTCACGAACTTCATGGCACCGTCCATGGCGCCGAAGAACGCGCTCTCGCGCTCCAGGTCGGAGCGCTTCTCCTTCGCCTCCTCGGGCGTGATGATGCGGTTGTTCATCTCCGCATCGATCGCCATCTGCTTGCCGGGCATGGCGTCGAGGGTGAAGCGCGCCGCGACCTCCGACACGCGACCGGCGCCCTGGGCGACGATCACGAACTGCACCACCATGATGATGATGAACATCACGATGCCGATCACGGCATTGCCCGCCGCGACGAGCTCGCCGAACGTCTTCACCACGTGGCCCGCGGACTCCTTCGCATGCTCGAGGTCGCCGCCGCTCTCGTGGTAGAGCACCGAGGTGTGGCTCAGGATCAGGCGCGCCGTGGCGATCGAGATCGCGATCCGGAACAGCGTGGTCACGAGCAGCATCGCCGGGAACACGGCGAAGTCGAGCACCCGCTTGATGTACATGGCCGTGACCATGATCAGGATGCTCATGAGCAGGTTGATCGCCACGAAGAAGTCGATCATCCACGGCTTGAGCGGGATGATGATGAGCGTGAGGACCACGCAGAGGAGTCCCGCGAGCCAGATCTCTCGATACTGGCTCAGGCTCTGGATCTTGCGCAGCAGTCCGCCCTGCGTCATCGGTGGGGGTCTCCGTGTCGTGCGATGTGGGGTGACCGAGGCGCGCACGTGGGGCATGCGCGCAGGTCTTCCCCTCCACCGTACGACGGGTTCGGGATCCTGTAAACGGTCCAACGTGCTCGGTTTCGAGCGACGACGACGACCTGGTCGCCTCCGCGTCGGATTCGCGTCGGATCAGGCGTGGAACAGCAGCAGGAAGCCCGCGGCGATCGCGATCGACATCGCCGTCGCGGCCAGTCCCCATCCCAGAAAACCGCGGAACGTGATCGAAATTCCGTGGCGCTCGGCGACGCCCTGGGTGGCCACGTTGGCGGCAGCCGCGATGATCGTCGCATTGCCTCCGAAGCAGGCACCGAGCGAGAGCGCCCACCAGTACGAGTCGTCGTGCCCGGGGTTGAGCTGGTCGACCACCGGGATCATCGCTGCCGTGAACGGGATGTTGTCCACGACGCCCGATCCCAGGGCGCTGATCCCGAGGATGCCGAGCAGCTCCGACGTGCGATGGCCGCCCGTCACGTCGCGCGTCCACGTGGCGATGTCCTCGAGCACGCCCTGCTGCTCGAGCCCGCCCACCATCACGAACAGGCCCGCGAAGAAGAAGAGCGTGGTCCAGTCGACCGCGTCGAACGACGCCTCCATGTTCTCCGCGCCGCGCAGGAACAGCAGCAGCGCCGCGCCCGCGAGCGCGACGGTGGCCGGCTCCAGGTGCAGCGGCGCATGCAGCACGAAGCCGATCATCACCAGCCCGAGCACCGAGAGCGGCAGCCATAGTTCGCGCCCGGTCGCGAGCGTCACGTCCTCGAGCAGGTCCTCGATGATGATGTCCTCGTCGTGGTCGCGCTGGAACGATCGGCGGGCGGCCCAGTAGAGCACGGACGTGACCACGAAGAGCGTGGTGAATGCGATCGGCGCCAGATTGGTGAGGAACGAGTTGAAGCTGAGCCCGGTCGCACCGGCGATCATGATGTTCGGCGGGTCGCCGACGAGCGTCGCGGTGCCGCCGATGTTCGATGCGAGGATCATGATGATCAGCAGGGGCGCCGGCTTCATGCCGAGCCGGCTGCACGTCGCGATCACGAGCGGCGCCATCAGCAGCACCGTGGTGAGGTTGTCGAGGAACGCGCTCAGCACGGCGGTCAGCAGCGCGAGCATGAACACGACGCGCGCGGGCCTGCCCTTGCTCGCGCGCAACGCCACGATCGCCAGATACTCGAAAATCCCCGTTCGCTCGATCACCGCCACGATGATCATCATCGCCACGAGCAGGCCGAGCGTGGCGAGGTCGATCGACTCGAACGCCTGGTGCTGCTCAAGCACGCCGATCAGCACGAAGGTCGCCGCGCCGAACATCACGATCAGCGTGCGATGCAGCCACTCGGTCGCGATGAGCACGAGCGTCGCGACGAACGCGATCGATGCAAACAGTTCCATCGAGGCAACCTCCGACCCAGGCGCCGCGCGGGCCGCAAGTGGGCTCGCCCTTCCGTGCGCCGTGTCGTCCCGGAGGCGGGAATTGCTCGTCGGATCATAACGATGCACGTGGCCGCACGTGGCGTCCCGCGCCGGCTGGACTCCACGAACGATGCACTGAAGGCAGCCGTGGCCATCAACAGGGTGTTCATGGTCGGCCACGATGCTCGATCGACCGGGAGATCCCGGTCCCGCAGCGGTTCATGCGCGGCATTTTCCGGCTCTGTGCAGGCATTTCATTCCAGGTTCCTAACCTAGGTAATTGCACCGATCCGGGAATCCGGGCGTCGTCGCATAGTAGAGGCACAGGGAGGCAGCGAGGAGCTTCCCAGACAGCATCCGGCACATCAGGCTCGTCCCGCCTGGGGCACTCGTCCCGCCCACGCCGACCAAGATGCCACGTCCCGCATACCTCGCACCGCGCGGCCGGTAGTCTCGTCCCGACTGTCCCACCGGCCGCCACCGAGAAACTCCGGTGGCCCGCTTCGAACTCGTCCCTCGAAGCGGGCCACGAGTTTCTTCCGCGTCGGTGCTTCGCCGCCCGCTCCGGGACGTGTGTACGTAATCCGCTCATGGCGCGGGTTCGGTACATACGTCTCGCGGGTCGCGTCTCGCGGGTCGCGTCTTGCGGGTCGGGCGTCGGGACGTATGTACGTAATCCGCTCATGGCGCGG
>JAGQUL010000351.1 GCA_020438525.1 Thermoleophilia bacterium
CACCCTCCGGGGCGTGTCGCTGGAGCGTGGACTGCTCGACGTGGCGGCGCAGCGACTCGAACGCCAGGACACCGTCGCTCGATCCCATCCAGTCGTGCACGGCGCGCTCGGGGTGCGGCATCATGCCGACCACGTTGCGCTCGGCAGAGCAGATGCCGGCGATGTCGAGCGCCGAGCCGTTCGGGTTGGCGCCCGCGTAGCGCACCACGATGCGACGGTCGCGCACGAGCGCTGCGAGCTGGTCGGGGTCGGCGTGGTAGCGACCCTCGCCGTGGGCGATCGGCAGGCGAGCGGAGTCGCCGTCGGCCCATGCGCACGTCCAGGGGGTGTCGGCCTGGTCGATCGTCGTGTCGACGATGTCGCAGCGGAAGTGCAGGTGGTCGTTGCGCAGCAGCGCGCCGGGAAGCAGTCCGGATTCGCAGAGCACCTGGAAGCCGTTGCAGATGCCGAGCACCGGCAGGCCCTGCGCGGCGACGCGACGCACCTCCGACATGATCGGCGCGAAGCGGGCCATGGCGCCGCAGCGCAGGTAGTCGCCCCAGCTGAATCCGCCGGGGAGCACGACCGCGTCGAAGCCGACGAGATCGCGCTCTTCATGGTGCACGGCGGTGGCGCTGCCGAGACCGAGCGCATCGTCGATCGCGTGCAGCGCATCGCGGTCGCAGTTGGATCCGGGGAACACGACGACGGCGACGTCCATGTCAGCGTCCTCCGGCAGGAGCGGCGGCGTCGTCGACGGCCAGGCCGCCGACCTGCTCGGCCGGCACGAGCTCGATGTCGCCGACCTCGACGATGTCGTTGACCAGCAGCTGCTCGCTCATCCGTTCGACCTGCGCACGCGCGGCAGCCTCGTCGGTCGTGTCGAGCACGAGCTCGACGACGCGCCCGACGCGCACGTCGCGCACGTCCTGATGGCCGAGCTCGTGGAGCGCTCGCTGCACTGCTTCACCCTGCGGGTCGAGCACCGCTCGCTTGGGAACGATCCGTACGCGTGCGCCGATCATGCGGTCACCGCTTCCATGTTTCCTCCGAGTCGCTGGAGCAGCTGCGCGTATGCGGCAGCCGCGTCGCCTTCGTCGTGGCGGAACAGGTCCTTGTCGAGCTTCTCGCCGGTGGCCGTGTCCCAGAAGCGACAGGTGTCGGGCGAGATCTCGTCGGCGAGCAGCAGCTCGCCGGTGTCGAGCGCGTGGCCGAACTCGAGCTTGAAGTCGACGAGCGTGATCCCGCGCTCGTCGAAGTGCGCGCGAAGCAGCTCGTTGATGCGCAGCGCACGGGCCTCGATGTCGGCGACGAGCTGCGGCGATGCCAGGTCGAGCACGTCGATGTCGGCCTTGGTGAGCAGCGGGTCGCCCAGGTCGTCGCGCTTGTAGCTGAACTCGACGATCGGGTGCTTGAGCGGCGTGCCCTGCGCCACGCCGAGTCGGCGGGTGAAGCTGCCTGCGGCGATGTTGCGCACGACCACCTCGAGCGGCACGATCTCCACGTCGCGGGCGAGCAGCTCCGTGGGCGACAGCTGCTCGACCAGGTGCGTGGGGATCCCGGCCTGCTCGAGCAGCGGAAACAGCAGCGCGGTGGTGGCGCAGTTGATCGCGCCCTTGTCGGTGATCGTGCCCCGGCGCTCGCCGTTGAAGGCGGTGGCGGCATCGGTGAACTCGATGATGCAGCGGTGGGGCTGGTCGGTGCGCCAGACGCGCTTGGCCTTGCCCTCGTATCGCAGCTCGCGGTGCTCGCTCACGTGCTCGGGTCCTTCCGGATCGGCATGCGAGGGCGCCATGACAGCTAGCCCCCGCTCGCTGTTGACGGGCGCGCGGCGAGGTTGCCGTCGCCGCGGCGAGGGATGCAGACGCGGGGAGGAGACGTCGTGCGCTTCACGTGTCGCACGCTACCGGACCCACCGGTCGCGAGTCCAGCACGACGTGTCAGGCGTCGTCGGGGAAGACGGCGTCGCCTTCGACCACGCCGTCCTTGCCGCCCATCATCACGAGCACGGCCGGCTGCTCCGACACGACGCGCACGACGTGCGCCTCGCCGGGGTCGACCACCACGATCGCGCCGGGTCCGACCTCGTGCGAGCCACCGGACTCGAAGGTGACCTTGACGCGCCCGTCGTGGACGAACATCACTTCCTGCTGCTCGGTGTGCAGGTGCAGCTTCGAGCTCGTGTCGGGCTGCATGACCTTGACGTTGATTCCGAATGCCGTGATCCCGAGCAGCGGCCGCACGCGACGGAACGCCCCGTCGCCGAGCGAGTCGAGGGTAGGTGCGACCGCCCAGCGGTCGGCGCGGATCAGTTCTGCTGGAGCGTCGGCGTGCGTCGTCATGCCATGCAGCATAGCGACGGCGATCGCGTTCACGGCCAGACGAGCTGGACGCCGGTGACCACCGCGACCGTCACGACCAGCACTGCGAGCACGTCGATCACGGCGCCGGTCCGCACGAGCGTGGGAATCGGCAGTCGACCTGTCGAGAAGGCGAGCGCGATCGGTGGCGTGCCGGCGGGCATCATGAACCCACAGGTCGAGCCGACCGCTGCGGCGATCGCAAGCATCAGCGGATCGATGCCGGTGGCGGCGCCCACGGCGGCGGCGAGCGGGATCAGCGCTGCGGCGCTCGCGGTGTTCGAGGCGACCTCGGTCACGAGCACCGCGACCAGCACGGTCGCACCCACGACGACCCAGGTCGGGGACCCGGCGAGCGAACCGAGCGAGTCGCCGAGCCGCGTGTCGAGCCCGCTTGCGGTGAAGCCCTCCGCGAGCGCGATCCCGCCGCCGAGCAGCAGCAGCACGCCCCACGGCAGGCGTCGTGTCTCGTGCCACTCGAGCAGCGCACCGCGCCGGCCTCCTCCTTCGGGTATCGCGAAGCATGCGAGCGCCGCCACGAGCGCGATCGTGGTGTCGTTGACGGTGAACGGGAGCGCGTCGTCCCACAGCGGGCGCGTCGCCCAGGCGATCGCCATCGCTGCGAACACCGCCAGCACGCGCAGCTCGGCGCCGCGCATTCGCCCGAGCTCGTGCAGCTGCCTGCGCGCCACGCTTCGGGAGCGATCGCCGGCGGGGAAGCGGCGCGGCAGCCGGAACGCGAGCACGAGCACCACCCAGGTCGACACGAGCAGCGCGATCGAGAGCGGCATAGCAAACAGCATCCAGCGCGCGAACCCGACCTGGGTGCCGGTGAGCTCCTCGGCGAGCGCTGCGAGGATCGCGTTGGGCGGGGTGCCGATCAGCGTGGCCAGCCCGCCGAGCGTCGTGGCGTACGCCAGGCCGAGCAGCAGCGCCCGGGCCTGCCGCTGCTCGGCGAGGTCGTCGTCGCCCATCGGTGGCGGTGGCGGTGGCGCCTCGTGAGCGGGTCGTTCGTCGGGTGCGGACATCGAGGCGACGATCGGCAGCAGCATCATCGCGGCAGCGGTGTTGGAGATCCACGCGCTCAGGACCGCGGCGACCGTCATCAGTCCTGCGAGCAGCGTTCGTGGTCCGGTACCCGCCACCGCGAGCGTCATGAGCGCCGCCCGCCGGTGCAGTCCGTGGTGCTCGATCGCGAGCGCGACGATGAACCCGCCGAGGAACAGCAGGACGACGGAGTCGGCGTAGCTTGCGTAGGTACGGTCCGCGTCGAGCACCCCGGTTGCCGGGAGCAGCACCGCCGGCAACAGGCTCGTGGCGGCGATCGGCAGGGATTCGGTGAACCACCAGGTGGCGGTCCACGCCACCGTGCCTGCGACGTACCACTGGTCGACGGCCGCGCCGGTCGTGGCGCTGGAGGCGAGCACGCACGCGGCGAAGAGCAGCGGCCCGAGCGCCAGGCCGATGCGTCGCACCAGCGGGCGGGGGGTGTCGGTCGATTCGGCGGCGGTCGTCGTCATCGCCGATCGACCCTATCCGGCTTCGGCTCGGTGGACGGACACGACGACGGGGCCGGCCCGAAGGCCGACCCCGTTCGCGTGACCGCGGGTGTCCGTGCGAGGCATGCGCATGGCAACGCGCCGCACCGCGGTCGATCCGCCTGTGGTGGTGCTCAGAGTACGGGGAGGTACCTCTCGAGCTCCCACGGCGACACCTGGGTCCGGTACTCGTCCCACTCGCTGCGCTTGAGGCCGATGAGCCGGGTGTGGACGTGCTCGCCGAGCGCGCGCAGCAGGAACTCGCTGTCCTCTGCGTACGCGATCGCCTCGCCGAGCGAGCCGGGCAGCGACTGGATGCCCAGGCGCTTGCGCTCGTCGTGGGTGAGGTCGAACAGGTTGCTGTCCATCGGCGCCTCGAGCTCGTAGCCCTTCTCGATGCCGTCGAGGCCGGCGTGCACCATCACCGCGAACGCGAGGTACGGGTTGCAGGTGGGGTCGGGGCAGCGCAGCTCGAAGCGCGTCGCCTTCTCCTGGCCGGGGTGGTAGAACGGCACGCGAACGAGCGCCGAGCGGTTGCGCTGGCTCCATGCCACGTAGACCGGAGCCTCGTAGCCGGGCACCAGGCGCTTGTAGGAGTTGGTGGTCTGTGCGAGCACGAGGCTCATCTCGCGTGCGTGTCGCAGCACGCCGGCGATGTAGCTCTTCGCGGTGGCCGACAGGTGGTGCTGGTCGTCGGCGTCGAAGAACGCGTTGTCGCCACCCTTGAACAGCGACATGTGGGTGTGCATGCCGGAGCCGTTCTCGCCGTGCAGCGGCTTGGGCATGAACGTCGCGTAGAGGCCGTTGCGCGATGCGACCTCCTTCACCACGACGCGGTAGGTGAGGGCCGCGTCGGCCATCGGCAGCGCGTGGTTGTAGCGGATGTCGATCTCGTGCTGCGAGGGTGCGACCTCGTGGTGCGAGTACTCCACGTCGATGCCCATCGCCTCGAGCGCGAGCACGGCCTGCTTGCGCACGTCGCCCTTCGCGTCGAGCGTGGTCAGGTCGAAGTAGCCGCCGCGGTCGAGCGTCTTGAGCGCGGGGGTCTCGTCCTCGAACAGGAAGAACTCGAGCTCGGGGCCGACGTTCACGGCGTCGAAGCCCATGTCGGCTGCGCGCTTGAGCGCCTTGCGAAGGATCCAGCGCGGGTCGCCCTCGTACGGCTCGAGCGTGCCCGGCACGAGCACGTCGCAGATCATGCGGCCGACCTTGCGACCGTCGGCGACGTCCCACGGCATGACCGACCAGGTGTCGGGGTCGGGCATGGCGACCATGTCGCTCTCCTCGATCCGGTTGAAGCCGGTGATCGAGGAGCCGTCGAAGCCCATGCCGTTGCGCATCGCGCCCTCGAGCTCGCCGACCGGGATCTCGAAGCTCTTCACGTTGCCGATGATGTCGTTGAACCACAGGCGGACGAAGGTCACTTCGTCCTTCTTCGCCTGCGCAAGCACGTCCTCGATGGATGTCTTGGAGGCGTGGGTCGGGGTCGTCATGGTGGCGGTCATGTCCCTTCTTCCGGGTCGGCGCGTCGGTGGCGCGAGGTGCAAATGTCTGGCTGCACGCTACCCGCATCGAGCCCGGTCGTCATTGGCCGGAGGTACAAGATCCTGAAGCCGCCGGTGGACGACCGGCGTGCCGCGCGGGCGGCGCTCACCGGGTGTCGGCGAGCACGCGTCGGGCGCGCAGGCCGAGCACGAGGCGCTCGCGGTCTTCGGTGGCGGCGGGGTCGAGGCCGGTGAGCTCCTTCACGCGATCGAGCCGGTAGCGGATCGTGTGCCGGTGCGCGTACAGGCGTGCGGCCGCCATCGAGACGGACGCGTCGCAGGCAAGCCAGGTCTCGAGCGTCTCGACCAAGGTCGTGCGATACCGCGCATCGTAGGTCTCGAGCGCGAGCACGGTGTCTGCATGGATGCGTGCGGCCGCGGCCGGGTCGCCGGCGAGCAGCACGTCGGTGGGGTGTCGCGGCTCGATGGCGGCGCTGCTCGGCTCGTGACTGCCTCGCTCGTCGGGGCCCGGCACGTCGGGCCCCGGTGCTGCCGCTGCGGCGCGGTTGGCCGCGGCGACGCGCTCCGTGATACCGAGGTCGTCGAGGTCGCGCGGCGCCGGGGCGCCGGCAAGCGGATCGTCCACGAGCGATCCGCCGGCGGTGACGTGAACGAGCGCCAGCGCGAGCCGTCGCACCTGGAGGCCGCGCTCCGTGAGCACGTATCGGTGTCGCGCGGGGCGCGCCTGGTACTGCTCGGTTGCCACGAGTCCCGCGTCGACGAGCGCGCGAAGCCGCTCAGACAGCACACGTCGCGACAATCCGGGCTCTGCCGCAAGGTCGGTGAAGCGTGCGCCGTCCTGCTCATGGATCGCCAGCACGAGCCACAGGCTCCATCGATCGCCGATCAGATCCACGGCCCGGCGGCGCTCGTCGCCGAGCGGCACGTCGAGCCTCGCAGTCGGTTTCATTCTGGAACTCACGGGTGGAATCGTACCAGCGTCGGCCCCGCGCCGCGCCCACCCGCGCCAGCCGCCCAACCCCGGAACTGGTTCGATTGACTGTCGCCCAG
>JAGQUL010000352.1:0-158 GCA_020438525.1 Thermoleophilia bacterium
ACGGTGATCGTGCTCGCGCTCACCGGTCTGGTGATGGGACTCACCGGTCGTGCGTCGGGCGCGTCGGTCGACGTCGGTGGTCTCGTGCTCGGCACGCTCGCACAGGCACCGGCGGTGTTCGTGTACGTCGGGGTCGCCGTGCTCGGGCACGGCCTGTC
>JAGQUL010000352.1:300-2217 GCA_020438525.1 Thermoleophilia bacterium
GCTCGGCGCGATCGCGCTCGTGCTGGTGGTCGCAGGATTCGTCGCGTTTGAGCGTCGCGACTTCGAGCCGGGCGCCTAGCGCTTGTGGACACGCGGGCCGCGCGGGGAGGCTACCGGCGGATCAGGTGGTCTCGCGCTCGCACATGTTCAGTCCGAACACGCGGTAGAGCGGGCAGAATCCGATCGCTCCGGTCACGAGCATCAGCGCCGCGAGCACGAAGAACACTGCAGCCGCAGCTCCCTCCAGGAAGAGACCGCCGATCAGCAGGAAGAGTGGTGCGAGGATCGCCATCCGCACGATGCGATCGATTCGGTGTTCGTTGCAGCCCATGGTGGATTCCTCCGGTGTGGTTCCTGTGCAGCTCACCGTACGCGCGCCCGGTCGCCCCGGATTCCGTGACCCCCCGCGCGCCGTCGCGGCGAATTACGCGTTCGAGCGCGACCGGTTGCGACCGCCGTGGCTGACAGGCTGCATGCCATGTCCAAGCTCTTCGTCACCACCATGAACGACATTCCCGGCTACCAGGTCCAGAGCGTGCTCGGCGAGGTCTTCGGGGTCACCGTACGCAGCCGCAACATGTTCAGCGACATCGGCGCGGGCCTCAAGGGCCTCGTCGGCGGCGAGGTGAAGGGATACACCAAGCTGCTCGAGGTCTCGCGCGAGGAGGCAGTCGATCGCCTGCGCACGCGCGCGCAGGAGATGGGGGCGAACGCCGTGGTCGCGTTCCGCTTCGACTGCAACGAGATCGCCAGCAACATGACCGAGATCGCCGCCTACGGAACCGCGGCCGTCGTGGTGCCCAGCCAGGGCTGACGCGGCCCGGCCATTGCGTGTCGCACGGGTCCGTTCGCGGACTGCTCGAATCGTCGGCGCGAAACAAGACCGGCTCCTCGCCTCGATGAACGGTCGACGGACGAGGGAGGACGACGATGTCGTTGACGATTTCAGCCGCGGACCTGCGCGCGGTGGCCCGGACCACCTACGACTGGGTCGACCAGCTCGGATTCACCGTGGCACACCACGGTCAGTGGGCCGACGACGCCGCGCGCACCGAGCGCGTGCTCGCACGAGCATGCACCGAGGCAGTGGGCATCAGCTGGGGCACCCCGGAGGCGACCTCGCTGCAGGTGCCGCGCCTGATCGGCGCGATCAACGATGTCGCGATCCACTCGGGCGTGGTCGACGCCGCGACCGGCGCCGCGAAGCCCCGGGACCTGCGCGCCGCCTACCAGGCAGCGCGCCACGCACACGGCGAGGTGCAGACCGTGCTCATGCAGCACGGCTGGCACCCCACCGGCTCGTACTACTTCCCGCGCTGACGAGGCGCGACGGTGGGCGGCGGTGGACTCGCCGCTCGATCGCGGGAAACCCGCACCGACCTGCCAGCTCCTGCTGACGACACGCCGCTGCTCGAGGCGTGGAATGTCGTCGAACCAAGCGAGGACTGGAGGACGTCATGAGGATCGGCGGCATCGGGGCGGTACTGCCCGACATCACGCACATCAAGGAAGCGCTCGCCGCGGGGCGCGCGCTCGAGCAGGCGCGATATGCGCTCGCACCGGTCGGCATCCCGGAGGATCCACCGGCCGCCGACATCGTGGGAGCCCGGACCGCGTTCCGTGAAGCGATCGACCGCCTGCACGCAGTGCTCGCGCACGCCGCGGGTCGGCCCGGAACGAACCACGTCGAGCTCGCGCTCGAGGAGGCCGAGGAAGCGCTCGTGCACCTCACCACGCCGGGCATCACCCCGCCGATCGCCGACGTGATGGACCACGCGGTGCGCGGCGAGGAGCTCGTGCAGGAGGCGGTGAAGCTGTTCGACCGCAACCCGGCCGGATGGGTCGGCCCCGCCGCGCTCGCCTGAGGCGCGCGGCGGCGCGGAGACCCGCTCGAGTCGGGGTGACTGGATTCGAACC
>JAGQUL010000353.1 GCA_020438525.1 Thermoleophilia bacterium
TTCCACGGGGTGATCGCGCCGACCACGCCGACCGGGATGCGCGTGGAGTACGCCATCTTGTCGGGCAGCTCCGAGGGCACGACCTCGCCGAACAGGCGACGACCCTCGCCGGCCATGTAGTAGAGCATGTCGATGGCTTCCTGCACGTCGCCGCGGGTCTCGGCGACGACCTTGCCCATCTCGCGCGTCATCTCGCGTGCGAGGTCTTCCTTGCGCTCGACCATGATCTCGGCGGCGCGGAACAGGATCTCGCCACGGTGCGGTGCGGGCGTGAGGCGCCAGGAATCGAACGCGGCGCGGGCGGCGGCAACGGCCTTGTCGACGTCCTCGCGGGTGCTTTCGGGGAAGATGCCGAGCAGCTCGCCGTTGGCGGGGTCGCGCACCTCGAAGGTCGCGCCGTCGGAGGCGTCCACCCACTCGCCGCCGATGTAGTTCTGGTACGTCGCAGTCGCCACGGTCATGCCCGCTCCCTCACGTCGATTCACACGATCGACGTGAGCCTAGCGGGGGCGTCGCAACCGCGCCAGTTCCCGCACGCCGGTCTGCGCGAGACATATGTACACAACCCGCGGAATGCGCGGGTCCCGTGCATACGTCCGCCGCACGCGACGCGACACCCACGTGACATGGATACGACACCGACGAGACGTATGTACACAACCCGCGGTATGCGCGGGTTGCGTACATACGTCCACGTGAATTGCGATGCGCGACACGCGACACGCGACACGCGCACGGGCGATCACGCGTTGGGTGCGAGGGCGGTCACGACGATTCCGGCGGAGTAGTTGCCCGGCGTGACGGTGTTGTCGGCACGCATGCCGAACACCAGGTCGGCGCTGCCGGTGCCGGCGCTGGCGACCTGACCGACCTTCACCGGCGCGGTCGGCACGGCGCTCCACGGGTCGGCGTCGCTGATCGTGCAGGTGCCGTCGCCGTCGACACCGAGCGCGCCCGGGGTGGCACTGCCGCCGAGCGCCTGCAGGCACACGCCGAAGCGCGCCGTGGCGCCGGCCCATGCGCCCGCGGTGTAGTCGGCGATCTCCTCCCCCACGTCGATGCGCCGCAGGTTTCCGCCTTCGCCGGGCACCAACACGGTTCCGCTGTCGAGTGCGATCGGGCTGAGGGTCCCCGGCGAGTACGATGCGAGCGGGAGCTCCCAGGTCACCCCACCGTCGCGGCTGCGGGCCACCCATGACGGGGTCCATCCACCCGTGAACGACTGGAACACCCAGACGCTGTCCTCCGTAGGCGCAGCGACACGGGATGTGCCCCACACGCCGCCCGCCGCCATCGTGGTGATCGCGCTCCACGTCGCGCCGCTGTCGGTCGTCTTGACGAGCACCTCGTAGCCGGATGCGTAGGCGACCTCCTCCGACGGCATCGCAAGGTCGACCAGGTCGGCGGTGGTCGTGGACGCGCGCGTCGTCCAGCTCAGCCCGGAATCGGAGCTTGACCGCACCAGCCCGCCCTCGCCGACCGCGACCGCGTGACCGCCGGGCTTGAGCGCCACCGCGTGGAGCGTCGCAGCGGCCGCGCCCACGCTCGACCAGGTGCTGCCCCAGTCGGTGCTGCGCAGGATCGTGCCGCCGCCACCAACGGCGATCGCGACCCCGTCCGAGCGCAGGTCGACGTCCCACAGGTCCTGCGTGGTGCCGGAGCTGCGGACGGTCCAGCTCGATCCGCCGTCGAACGACGTGACGATGCTGCCGGAGTCGCCGACCGCGATGATCATCTCCGAGCCGTCGTTCTGGCCGGAGCCATGTATCGCCACGCCACGCACTGCCCGTGGTGCGAGCCCGGTGTCGATCGCATCCCAGCTGGCCCCGCCGTCGTGGCTGAGCTGAATGCGACCATAGCCGTCGGTGGTGGCGATCGTGTCTACGTCGATCGCCGCCGTGTCCGATGCCGCGTCGCGCGCGGCCACCCCGTTCAGCCAAGTCGTGCCGCCGTCGGTCGTCGAGTACGTCGCACCGGTCACGCCGGCGAACAGCAGGTGGTTGGCGTCGAGTGCCACGATGTCGCGCAGTGCACCGTTCGACGGAATGCGCAGCCGCGTCCACGTCGCCCCCGTGTCGGTGGTTCGGTAGACGATGCCGTCAGAGCCGCCGACGATCGCGGAGCTGTCGTTCACGGCCTCGATCACCAGCGCCTCGAAGGGCTGCGGCTGCCCCGCGGTCGCCGCCCAGTTGGTTCCGGAGTTGGTCGAGCGGTAGACGGAGCCGGAGGTGTCGACCGACCACACGACGCCGGGCGTCTGCGGCGACGCGGAGACCTGGGCCATCCAGCTGCCGACGTTGATGCCGGTCATCGCGCTGCTCCAGGTGACGTTCGCGTCGTTGCTTCGGGTAATCGTCCCCCACCCGACCGAGAACGCGGTCGTGGCGTCGATCGCCTCGATCGAGGAGGCGTTCGACGCAATCTCCCCCGCGGTTGCCGACCAGTTGGTGCCGCCGTCGACGGTGCGATAGCCCTTGCCGTCGCAGACCATCCACGCGGTGCTCGCCGAGAGGGCGTCGACCTCGCCCGGCCAGATACATCCCGGCGCAGGGGTCGGAACGGAGTTCCAGGTCGGCGTGGCGGCATTGGCATTCGTCGAGATCTGCACGCCGTCGAACCCGGCTCGCCAGGCGACCGTCGAGCTGGCCACGCCGATCGTGCTGTAGTCGCCCGGCTCGCCGATCATGTCCATCGATGCGCCGGAGTCGATCGACTGGTAGAGCGGGGCTCCGTCCCATTCGGTCATGCCCAGGAAGGTGCTGCCGGCGCCGGCGAAATCGATCGGCGCGCCGGCGCCCCAGACGTTCGTTCGGGTGGTCGCGTCACCGACCATCGCCGCGCCGGTGCGGTCGGCCTGATGGATGCGCAGCATCGAGCTGTCGTTGCTCGACGACCAGGTGAAGCGGCAGACGTTCGCGCCGGTCGCGGTGGTGGTGGCGCTGCCCGGCAGGATCGCGCCGAACGACCACGCGGCCCGGTCATGGCACGAGTTGGTGAGCGAGATCGCGCTCGGCACCGTCGCGGTCACGACGGTCGACGACGACGCCGCACCGGCTCGAGCAGGGCCGGCGACCACCCATGCTGCCCGCCAGCAGGCAGACGAGCTGCGTCGTTGCGAGCAGGACTGACGCGCGTGCGGACACGCTGACTCATCGGCGTTTCCGCGCGCGCACGTGAGGAGTACGTGCGTGCGGGGGCCCGCATGCGAGGTTCAGGCGGGACCGGTGGACCGGTGCGGTCGCTCGATCAGGCCGACGGGTCGTGGATCGCCGGGAAGGTGCCGGGGCGGGCACGACGACGGTCGCGCATCATTCGTCGCTCGGCGATCTCCGCGTCCACGTCGCCCTCGCCGGCGCGACGGTCGCTGCTGCGCCGGTCGACGATGACCTGGACGTTCGGGTTCGAGCTGTAGTGCTCGACGAGCTTGTCGTACAGCTCGTCGGCGAGCTCGGTGGGGATCACGCAATAGATCATCGGCGGGGAGCCTCCGAAGGCATCGGTTCTTCGACCACATTCTGACCGGTCGCGACCGGCGCTGCACCGGGTTCGCGCACTCGGCCGTCGGTTCCGACCTCGCAGTTCCACTGCTGCCAGCGTGGCTGCAGCTCCGTCAGGTACTGGCCGCGCTGCTGCTCGATCCCGTCCGGCATGATCCGGAACTGGTACCAGACGATCTCCCACGCCACCGTGAGGATGACCTCGCGGTCCGTGGCGGACCGTGCGGCAACGCTGGCACGGGGCGCACCGAGCGTGCGATGCAGGCCGGCAAGCGTTCGAGCGTGGGACGACTGGTTGAACGCGGCGAGCGCAACGGGGATCGCGGCTGCACCGACGGGCACCGCGCCCAGGTCGGCAGGGGCTGCTGCTCGGCGCTTGCCGCGGCGACCGGTGCCGGGCGCGGCGCTGGCCGCAGCCACTGCCGCGGTGCCCTGATCGACCGGCTGCTCGCTCCGAACGCGGCCACGAGCTCGCCGCTTGGGCGTGGTTGTGGTGGATCGGGAGCCACCGAACAGTCCCGAGATTCGCCCCAGCAGGCTGCCGCTGCGAGCGCGCGCGACCTCGTCGGCGGTCGACGGCCGGGGGCGCAGCCCGTAGCGATGGGCACGCGGGACGCACAGCTCGCAGACGTCGTACGGTCCCTCGCCCGTGGGGGTGAAGAACCCGACCGATCGCTCGCCGAGCAGCAGCGTGCGGCCACAGACCCGACAGCCGACGAACTGTCGGGTCGAGTTCGTGCCGAAGGTCGCGACGGCGTGCGTGTCGTTCGGAGTCGTCATCTCGACGTGATCGTAGCGATATCCCGTCGTCTCGGATACGCGCGCACGGGCGGCTCGGCCCCACAGGGCCACGTCACTACTGCGATTTACGAACGGCCCGGGGTCGCGTCAGGCGACCGAGCGGTCGAGCGTGGCGTTGAGCCGCACCTTGAGGCGCAGCACGGCCTTGGTGTGCAGCTGCGAGACGCGGCTCTCGGTCACGCCGAGGATCTCGCCGATCTCGCGGAGCGTGAGCTCCTCGTAGTAGTAGAGGGCGATCACCAGGCGCTCGCGCTCGGGGAGGCGACGGATCGCCTCGGCGAGGGCCTCGCGGGTCTCGACGGACTGGAACGCGTGCGAGGGATCCTCGGCCTGCGGGTCCTCGATCGTGTCGATCAGGGCGACGGTGTCGCCGCCGCTCGAGGCGATCGTCCAGAGCTCGTCGAGCGCCGCGACCGACGATCGGTGGATGGCGGCGAGGTTCGCGTGGAACTCGTCCTCCGTGATCCCGATGTGGCTGCAGATCTCCTCGTCGGTGGGCGCGCGCTTGAACTTGTTCTCGAGCTCGCCGATCGAGCGCTCGATCTCGCGGGCGCGCGAGCGCACGGAGCGCGGCACCCAGTCCATCGAACGCAGCTCGTCGATGATCGCGCCCTTGATGCGGCTGATCGCGTAGG
>JAGQUL010000354.1 GCA_020438525.1 Thermoleophilia bacterium
GGAACGCGGGCACCGCGCGGAACGCTGGCACCGCAGGGGCGCGCGCTCGAATTCGCGCCTGGGCGCTCAGATGCCCAGGACGGGGCCGGGGTAGGGGTACTCGGCGTAGACGTGCTTCATCGCGTCGTCGGCGGTGGGGTGGTCGGCGGCGAGCGCTGCCTGCACGGCGTGCTCCATCGTCTCCTCCACCTCGGCCTCGACCGCCTTGATGTCTGCCTCGGCGACCTTGCGCTTGAGCAGCTCGGCGCGGAATGCCGGGATCGGATCGGTCTCGCGCGCGGCCTTGGCCTCGCCCTTGGGTCGGTAGACCTCGGCATCGCCGACGTAGTGGCCCGACAGGCGCAGCGTCTCCGCCACGACGTACACGGGACCCTCGCCGGAGCGCGCGTGCTCGGCAGCGACCGCCGCCGTGTCATAGACCGCCAGCACGTCGTTGCCGTCGACCGCGTAGGTCTTCATGCCGAACGCCGCGCCACGCACGGTGAGGTCGTCGACCGGGACCGTCTGGTGGGTGGGCGTCGACTCCGCGTAGCGGTTGTTCTCGCAGATGAACACCACGGGCAGCTTCCAGATCTGCGCGAGGTTCATCGCCTCGTGCACGTTGCCCTGGCTGGTGGCGCCGTCGCCGTAGAACGCGACCGCGACGTTGCCGGTGCCGAGCTCCTTCTGGGCGAGCGCCACGCCCGTCATCATCGGGGCACCGGATCCGACCACGCCGTTCGCCCCGACCACGTTGTGCGACATGTCGGCCATGTGCATCGAGCCGCCCTTGCCCTGGCACACGCCGGTGATGCGGCCCATCATCTCCGCCATGAGCGCGTCGACGCTCGAGCCGCGGGCGATGATGTGCGCGTGGGCGCGGTGGGTCGAGCCGATGAAGTCGCCGTCGCCGAGCGCGTGCCCCACGCCCGAGGCGATCGCCTCCTGGCCGATCGCGACGTGCACGAAGCCAGGCAGGTTGCCTTCGCGGAACTGGTCGATCACGTGCTCTTCGAAGCGGCGTGCGAGCAGCATCGTGCGATACAGCTGCACGAGCTCCGCCTTCTTCAGCTTGTCGCTGGGGCGCTTGCCCTTGGCGAACGACGCGCTCTCGCCCCACGCTGCGGCGGCGCGACCGGCGGTATCGTCGAGCGCCTTGGCACCCGACTTCGAGCGCGGATGCTCGGCGACGGTCTCGTCGCGCTTGGTCGTCGACTTGTTCGAAGCTGCACTGCGGGAAGCTGCCATGGTGCGGAAACTATCACCGTCGACACGCCGCTCGCGTCGCGCGCGCAGGTGCGCGCCCGCTACGCGCTCGCTGCGCGCGGGCGAACGGGTAGTATCGCGCCATGCCGCTAGCCACCGAATTCCACCAGGCCGTCGAAGACCAGGCTCCCGACTGGAGCGACATGCTCTTCGAGCTGCGACTCCACGACGAGCTGCGCTTCGACGAGGCGCGTCTGGCGATGGCGCCGGCGCAGCTGCAGCGCAAGGCCGGCGAGCGCGACCTGTTCACGTTTCGAGTGTCGAACGGGCGCGGGTACGGTGCGTTCATGCCGCTCGCGGAGTCGTGCCTCGCGAAGCTCGACGAGGTCGGCATCGAGGGCGAGCTGGAGCTGATCCAGGTGCTGCACGACGTGGAGCACAACCTGACGCAGGGCCCGGTGCTTCCGGTCACCTGAGCCCGTGACGGGCGCTCGCCGCGCTTCGTGAGGGGAGCCATACACGCGATCCGCGAAGTATGCTGGCGTACTTCACCATGGACCTCGTGATCGTCTTCATCGCCGCGCTCGTCACGGCGCTCGCCACCGGGCTCGGGGCGTTGCCGTTGCTGGCGCTCAAGGACGCCTCGCAGCGCATGCTCGGCGCCGCCAACGCAGCGGCCGGCGGATTGATGCTTGCGGCGACGCAGCTGCTGATCGTGGAGGGCGTCGACGAGTCGGCGCCACGAACGCTCGCCGGTGCGGTGATCGGCGTGGTGGTGATCTGGATCATCGCCCACGTGATGCATGCCGGGCACGAGCACGACGTGACCGAGCTCGCGGGCGGCGCGAGCATGCGCACCGCGGTGCTGATCGTCGCGGTGATGACCGCACACTCCGCGGCCGAGGGCATCGGCGTGGGCGTGTCGTTCGGCGGCGGCGAGCAGCTCGGACTGCTCGTCACGCTCGCGATCGCGGTACACAACATCCCGGAGGGACTGGCGATCTCGCTCGCGCTCGTGCCGGCGGGCACGACCATTCGCGCCGCCGCCGGGTGGAGCATCTTCTCGAGCCTCCCCCAGCCGCTGCTCGCGATCCCCGCATACCTGTTCGTCGAGGAGTTCCGGACCGCCCTGCCGATCGGTCTCGGCCTCGCCGCCGGCGCGATGATCTGGATGGTGCTGTTCGAGCTGCTGCCCGAGGCGCTCGATCGCGCCGGCAAGCGCGACGTTGCGCTCGGCCTGATCGCGGGCTACGCCGTG
>JAGQUL010000050.1:0-1610 GCA_020438525.1 Thermoleophilia bacterium
GTGTTCGTGAACAGGCAGTAGGCACTTGCCCCGTCCGAGCCGAGCGACGCAGTCGCGCGCACGACCGGACCTGCGCCGCCTGCCGGCTGCGAACGGCCGTCGCAGCTGATCGCGGTGTTGAACCAAGTCCCCAGCGGCGCTCTCGGCAGGTGCTCGCGAATCGAGTAGGTGCCCAGCTCGTCGAGCCCGGTCGCCCACGTCGCCGGCAGGAGCGGTCGTCGGGTCGTCAGCGACCGTGTGAGGTTCCGATTCGTCGGCGTGGTGACCGCAAACGCGAACCGACCCGTCGACAACCTCGAGCGCTTGGCCACGTACAGTCGCCCATCGGCGACCGGCCGATTCACGTACGTGCACGTCACCGTGTCGCCGGCGGCCAGCGAGATCGATGCCGACGCGCCGCTCGTGGTCGAACTGCTCGTCCCGTCCGCACTCACGCAGTCGAGCGACACGAGCTCCCAGCCCGCCATCGATCGCTCCCGCACCTGCCACGGATCGTCTCCCGGCCGCGTCTGCGCTCGCACGAACGACGTCGACGCGGGCTGATTGTTCGAGACTGCCAGCGAGAACGCACCACTCGGGTCGTACGTCAGGTTCGAGTCGAAGATGAACGATGCGTCATGGCGGTCGCCGCCGGTCGCGGTGACCTCCTTGCGCACGATCACCGTTCCGGACGACGGGGGCGGGGTGACGTAGTAGGCGAAGCAGAACACATGGTTCGTGCCGCTCGGGAACGTGACGTACTCGACGTTGTCACCGTTGAGGTTGTCGATCGCACAGCGCAGTGCCGCGAAGCCGTACGCGCCCGGGAAGCGTGAATCCATGACCGGATCCCCCGGGACTCCACCCTGAACCCACAGCGAGTGGCTGAACGCCTGGTTCGTCTCGCCGTTGTTGAGGTTGAAGTTGACCGCGCCGGCGATCCTGCGCCCCGTGTTCGAGCCGTACTCGTCGAACAGCGGCGTCGAGGCCACCGTGCGAATCGTTCGGTTGCTCGGATTCCTCACCCTGCTGAGCGCGCCGAACGCCCCGACGTCCTGTCCTGCGATGCCGTCGCCGATCCTGAACTCCCACCCGGTGATCGGCGTGCACCTGGGCTGGTTGGCCGACTCGATGTCGGGGTCGATCGCCTGTCCGCTCGAGTACGCCGTGTCGGGACCGAGGTCCTGCAGGCTCTCCTGGATGTCGTTGCGCGCCAGGTTCGCGCTCACGTCGGCGTACGTCGGGCAGCTGCGCGCAGCGAGCGTCACCTTGTACGTCTTCGCGCCGGCCGAGGCAGGCATCGCAAGCATCAGGGCTGCGACGAGCGGGATGACGAACACTCGAGCGAACGGGACCGGCATCGCTTCCTCCAGTTGTGACAAGGCAGCACCGTATCGGTCGAACAGGCCCGTCGTCAAACCATCCTGCAGGTCGTGCGATGCCGTGCCGTATCACGCCAGCCGCGCGCGCGTGAAACCCACGCTGAACGCGCGGCACCACACGTATGCGTGCGTGAACTCGCTCGGGTCGACGTCGGCCGGCAGCACGTACTGCTGGTCGCCGCTCGTTCCCTTGAGCGCGCCGAGCCGCACCGAGCGACCCGACTCCACGTCCGAGTCGCTGCTCGGATC
>JAGQUL010000050.1:1656-4922 GCA_020438525.1 Thermoleophilia bacterium
GTCAGCACCGTGCGCCCGTCGGTCGTGCGGATCAGCGACGCAGTGCCCTTCCCGTCGTGCGCAAGCGGCTCGAACTCGCCGTGCTTGAGCAGCACGTTCTGCTTCGGAGCCGCATCGCTCGTCGCACCCGTGCCGTTCGTGGTCGACGACGATTCCGCATCCGCGCCTGCAGCCGGAACGCTCGCAGTCACGACCTGCTCGTCGACCGTCGTCTCGCGCGAGAGCACCCCGCCAAGCGCCATCGCGCCCAGCAGCGTCACCGCGATGCCGGCGATCGCCCACGTCCTCGCCGGCGTCCGCGTTCCCGGAGCGAATCGGATCGCGGCCACGGCGACCGCCGACGCGACGACCACCAACGCGAGGTGCTGCGTGAACGTCTGCGACGCGCGACCGAGCACGTAGATCCCCACGCCGGTGCCGACCGCGGCGAACACCGCCGCTGCGGCATTGGTCACGGTCGCTGGAATGACGGTGGTGGATCGGGCGTGGTGCATGTCGTCGCCTTTCGGGTCGTTCGGCTGCGTCGACCTCATCGCACCACACCTCCGAGTCCTGGTCCGTAGGCGTGCCTACTTTCCGTCCTCGGGCTTGTTCATGCCCTGCAGCCCGCCGAGCAGCTGCGTGCCGAGCAGGCCGGCAACCACCGCGCCCGCCGCCCAGTAGCCCTTCGGCAGGCCCTTGATCCCGATCCCGGCCGCCGCCACCGCGCGGCTCGCCTTGAACCCGACCACACCGCCCGCAGCCAGCAGTGCGCCGGTGCGCAGCGTCGGGTCGTTGAGCACCGGGGTCCTGTGCACGGCATCCGACAGCACCTGGCCGGTCGAGCGCGTCTCGTCGGCGTTGAACATGTCGAGGTAGCCGACCTCGTTCGCCATCACGAGCGCGCCGGTCACCATCCCGATCCGACCCCACAGCGGCTTCGCCGCGATCGGTGCGTTGCCCGCAGCAAGCGCGCGGCCGACGATGCCCGAGCCCTGCCCCGCGGTCTGTCGTAGCGCAGCGGCGAACACGCCAGCGCCGATCAGGCCGCCGGTCAGCTGCAGGATGCCCGCGCGGCCCGACGTGGACTGTGCGAGGTTCTGGTACCACGGCCCTTCGTTGTCGAGTGCGTCGGCGAGGTTCGGGATCGCCGAGCCGATCTGCAGCGCGGCGAGGCTCGTGCCGATCAGCACGGACGCCTTCATCGCGACCGAGTCGAACTTCGTGAACGAGCGACCGAGGCTCGCCACGGTCGGCTTGAGCGGCGCGGTCGGATCGACGATGCGGTTGTCGGGCCGGGTGAGGAACGTCAATCCCACCGCGGTCGGCAGGCGGCCGAGGCGTCCGAGCGACGGATCGAACTGCCCGGCGCGCAGCGCCTCCGGATACTTCTTGAGCAGGCGCAGCACGTCGAGCCCGTTCAGGGTGAAGCCGCCGCCGATGCCGACCATCATGGCGGTCTTTGCGGCACCCGAGCGCTCGTTGCGATCCTCGGTGGACGGCTCGTCGCCGCCTGCGGGATCGCCGGTCGTCGTCGCCGCATCGCCTGCTGCCTGCTGCTGTTCGCGGTACACGGCGCGGTGCTCGCCCTTCACGCGCAGGAGCGGGTCGCGTGGATGCCAGTTGCGCAGCAGCTCGACGCCTTCGCGGATCGCGCGGTCGGGCGTCGGCAGCTTGATCGGCACGGGCGAACCCGGTAGCTGCCACGTCCCGGGCAGCAGCTCCTGCTGTTCGCGTGCCACGTCGCGCGCAGGGTTCGAGCTCGGGTTCGGGATCGGCGACGGATCGCCCGGGTCGAGCGGCACGACCCGCACGGCGTCGGTGGCGGGCATCACGAACGGCGTGCTGGAGGGTGCGGCGGCGAACGGAAACAGCGACGGCGGAGCAGGCTGCGGGTTCGACGACGTGCCGGCAGGAGGCGGTGGCATGGCTTCGCCCAGCTGCGCAAGCGTTCGATATCCACCGGACACGTCGGTCACTCGGTCTGTCCCCTTCTCTCGACCGTGATGTCGCACACGCGTACGTGCGCGTTGCGCTCGAAACCGGCCGACCTGCGGCCGCAACCCGCGCGCTACACTTCCGATCGACGTGAGCACGCGAACTTCCCGATCCCTGACGGCCTGCGTGGTCGTGCTGGCGGCGCTGCTGCTCTGCGCCGGCTGCAGCACGCCCGGAGGAGACGACGACGCGCCGGCAACGACCGAGCCTGCCGCCACCACCGCCACCGCGCCCGCCATGGCCGACGATCCCGCGGTCGACGACGCCGACCTCGCGCAGCCCGACGACACGGCGCAGACGTCCGCGGCTGCGATCGCTGCGCTGCCGGTCGAGCAGCTCGCAGGCGAGCTGGTGATGACCAAGCTCGCGGGACCGGTCGCGTCGGCCGACGAGCTCGATGCGATCTCGAGCGGACAGGTCGGGAGCGTGATCCTGTTCGGCTGGAACGTGCAGGACCGTGATCAGCTGCGCGCGCTCGTGCGGTCGCTCGACACGGCGCGGGCCGCGTTCGCCAAGCGGTCGGGGCTGCCGTCGGGCATGCTCGTGTCGGTCGATCAGGAGGGAGGCAGCATCCGCAACGTGCCGTTCGCGCCGCCCGAGCACACGCAGCCTGCACTTGCTGCGGGCAGCGTGGACGCGGCGGGCGAGGAGGCCCGGCGTGCGGGTGAGGTGCTCAGCGATGCCGGCGTGTCGATGGACCTGGGGCCGGTTTCGGACCTCGCGTCCGGGCCAAACCGAACCATGGCCGGCCGGTCGTTCGGCAGCGACCCGGCCACCGTCGCGCGCTACGTCGGTGCAACCGTGCGCGGCCTGCAGCAGGGTGGCGTTGCGGCAGTCGCGAAGCACTTCCCCGGATTCGGTGCGTCGAGCGCGAACAGCGACGAGGCGGTCGCGTACGTCGACCGCTCGCTCGCGCAGCTGCGCGCGCAGGAGCTCGTTCCGTTCCAGGCAGCGGTCGAGGCGGGCGTCGATGCGATCATGGTGTCGCACGGCATCCATCGCGAGCTCGGCTCGACGCTCCCCGGAACGCTCGACGAGCGGATCGCCACCGGACTGCTGCGCGACGAGCTGCACTTCGACGGTGTGGCAATGACCGACTCGATGAACGCGCGCGGGCTCCGCGAGGCGTGGGGCGACACCGTTCCGCGCGCGTGCCCGAAGGCGGTCGCCGCGGGCATCGACCTGGTGCTGCTGACCGGCACGATGGAGACCGCGCGGCTGTGTCGGGCACGGATCATCCACGCGGTACGCGACGGGGAGCTCACGATCGAGCGGGTGCGGGAGGCCGC
>JAGQUL010000050.1:4985-14552 GCA_020438525.1 Thermoleophilia bacterium
CCGGCGGGCAACGTCGTGGCGCTCGGGCGCGCTGGTACGTCCGTCGGGTCAGGGGGCGGCGGGTGCCACGACCTGATCCCTGCCGCGCGCGTAGCGCGTGACCGCGTCGCGGCAGTGTCGTTCCAGATCGTTCTCGTGAAGCTGAGCGCACTTCGACCGCGCATGGCCGGCCGTGACGTGCCCGCTTCCGACCTGCAGCGCAACCGCGCCTTCGATGCAACGCTTGGACACGTTCGCGTCGCCTCCCGCGTCCGCGCACATTCCCACGCGATCGATGCCGAGGTCGCGCCCGTGGTCTTCGATGCATGCGAGCTGCCCGGGGCGATCCGCTCGCGCACACCACGCCGGAACGTCACGTAGGCCGATGTCGTTCGTGCCGAGGTCCAGTCCGAGATAGCTCCAGCAGGCAAGTGCCTGGTCCACGTCGGTCGCGTGGTCGCACGCGCGGACGTACTGTGACGGCGACACGGGTGCCGGCGTGGTCCGCATTGCGAGCTCCATGTAGACCCCGTTCAGGCAGTTGACCGGGAAGTCGCCCGGAAGGTCGCGGCACCGGTCCACCGCCGCGCGGCTTGCGGTCGCGACGGCCTCGCTCGCGTGCGCACGCAGGAGCGCGTGCCCGACTCCGTGCGCGCAGCCTTCGCGGGCGGCAGGGTCGTGGCACAGCTCGGGAAACACCCGTGCCACGTCCGCGTCGGGAGTCCCCGTGAGGTAGCCCTCGGCGAGCCCATGGACGTAGCCGGCCGTGCACAGTTGGGAGCTCCCGGCGGGAAACTCCGGGACACGACCCTGGTCGGCGGCAAAGCTGCCTTCACGACGCCCGAGCGCATGCATCGCCGGGTGGCAGATGCGTCCAAGCCGGGAGTCCGCGGCCGCAGCGCGTTCCTGCTCGGCGACGTACGAAACCAGTTCCGCGTCGCGACCGGTACCGGTCCGGCCGTCCACCGCGGCGGCCGCACCATCGAGGAACTGGTCGGACACGCAATCCGTCTGCGCAACCGTGCCCTCGAGGCGCCAGCAGCCACTCAGATCCGACCGGATGTTGACGGTCTTCTGGAGCATCGACGTGGCGATCCAGCCGGCTGCGATCGCAGCAGCGAGGACGGCGACTCCGCCCAGGATGTGTAGTGCCCGTCGGTTCATGTCCCGTCACCGCATTCGGCATCTGGATCCGGTGCCTTGAATCGCGGAAGACACACGTCGGAACCGACGAATCAGCCGGTCCCGACGTCAGTCGTTCCGCGATCACGGGGTTGTCAGCAGCCCCAGAGCTCGCGATGGTAGGCGATCTCCGCCATCACGTTGTCGTACTCGTCCGCGGAGAGCTTGCCCTTCGCGTAGTCCTTCGCGGCCTGTCGTTCCATGTTGTTGATCTTCTTGTCGCAGCGGAAGTAGCTGCGTCCCGAAGCCGGCGATGCCACCATGACGCTCGCCAGTCCCCCCAACAGGACGCCGCACATCGCAATCGTGAGTGTCCGTCGAATGACCATCATGGTATTGCCGCCCTTTCTACCGAACTTCCCCTCAGCAGCCATCGACCCTGAACGTGGCGTTCTTGAGCAGGTATTACAGGATGCACACATCTGCATGCAGAAATGCGTACAGGATCCGGAGAGGTCAGGTGGCTGACGTGCGCGGCCGATGCAACGCGCAGGCACTCCCGCACGCGTGCGGGAGCCGCAGGACCTCAGGATGACGCTCACCGGCAGACAACATCTGATGTACGTGCTCGCTGCGTTGCTCGCGGCAGCTGGCTGCGTGGTCGTGGTGCTCACCGTGCCCGCAGCCATGGAGCAGCTCGCCGATCGGACGGTTGCTGCGATCTCGGTGATGCTGCTTCTCTCCGCGTTCGCATGCGCACGGTTCCCGCTGCGATACGGCATCGGTGAGACGATCGTGACCCTCGACAGCATTCCGCTCGTGCTTGCAGTCGTACTGATCGACCCGGGAACCGCCGCGACGATCGCGTTGCTGACGACGCTTGGGGCGATGGTCGGCCAGCCTGCACCGATCGGTGGATGGCGTGGGCGATTCTGGTACGTGGCCACGCCCTTGAACTCCGCGTTGGTCGTGGGCGGGGCCGGCCTGCTCGTCGACCACTACCGCGGTTCGACGGCGATCACGTTCGAGCAGGTCCTGTTCGTCCCCGCGTTCGTCGTCTCCCTGCTGATGGAGTTCGCGTTCATCGCGACCGTGCTGGTCGAGTTCGAGGCCGTCGAGCCTGCTGGAGCCCTGCTCTGGCTGAGGCACTCGGTCGTACCTTCGGCCGCGAACGTGCTGCTGCCGTCGGTCGCGGTCGCGGTTTCGACCCCATACCTCGGCGAGCCCTGGCAGTTCATCGTGCTCCTGCCGATCCTGCTCGTTGGCATGTATGGAGCCTTGTGGGTCGCGAACAGCCAGCAGATCCAGAAGCGGAGGGGCGACAGGCTGAAGGACACCTTCTCGCGATACGTGCCGGAGGGCATCGTCGACGACAACATCGAGTCGATGCACGAGATCGAGCTCGGCGGTGAGCAGGCCGACCTGAGCGTGCTCTTCTGCGACATTCGCGGGTTCACCAGCTGGTCGGAGGACAAGGGTGCGACCGAGGTCATCACGGAGCTGAACGTGCTCCTCACCGAGCTGTCGGCGAGCGTGATGTCGACTGGTGGAACGCTCGACAAGTTCACCGGCGACGGCCTGATGGCGTTCTGGGGTGCGCCGGTCGTGATGGAGGACCATGCGGAGCGGGCCAGCCGTGCTGCCCTCGACATGCTGCTGCGCCTCGAACAGGTCAACGACCGGCGCAAGCAGGACGGTCAGGAGCCGTTCGCGATCGGGGTCGCCGTGCACTCCGGCACGGCAGTGGTCGGCAACGTCGGGCACGAGCGTCGCCTCGACTACACGGCGATCGGCGACACAGTGAACACGACCGCTCGTCTCGAGGCCTCGACCAAGGAGCTTGGCGCGGTGCTGCTGCTGTCGCGCTCGACGGTCGACCTGTTGGGCGACGAACTGCGTGCGCGAGCCATGCGCATCGGCGACGTGACGATGAAGGGCAAGGCGCGGCCGGTCGAAGCCTGGGCGCTGCAGCCGCTTCGACCGGATCTCGACGGCGTCGACGACGAGTTCGCGGCATGAGCGTGCGACACCCGACACCCGCCCTGCTGCTGATCATGGCCATGGCGCTGCTCGCATCGGCGTGCGGCAGCGGCAGCGGCGCGTCCGACTCGACGGCGTCGGGTGCCGACAAGGCCGGGTCCGGCGCCGATGCCAAGGTCGATTCCGTACTCGTGCTCGACGGCGCGGTGGTTGCCTCGCCCAAGGCCGACACGCCGACCAGGTCGCGTGCTCGCGTCCGTGCGCGCGACGCATCGCCCGTCGATACCACGACCGAGGTCTGGCCGGAGCTGCCGCTCACCGCGGCAGGCACGATCGACGACGGCCCCGACCCGTTCGAGGGCGAGCCGATTCCCGTTCAGGCGATCCCGATCGAAGACGATCCCTACACCACCAGCACGATCGCTGCCGCTGCATCGAAGCTTCGTACCGTGGATCCGGATCAGTGGGATTCGTGGATGGGGTCGAACGGACACTCGCCCTGGCAGCAGGATGCAGGATCGAACACCGGCTCGCTGGTGAAGGTGACCGTCGAGCGGTGCGGTGGGGCCCGGCAGGTCGCGACCGGGGTCGTGCTCGACGACGAGACCGTCGTCACCACCGTGCATGTGGTGGAGAATGCCGCGAAGCGCGTGCGGGTCAGCTCCGCGAGCGGTGGCGCGCGCATCCCGGCGATGATCCGCTACCTCGACGTCGACGACGACGTGGCCGTGCTGCGGGTTCCCGGGCTGACCCAGCCGCCGATGCCGTGGCACGTGCCCGTCGGGACCGATCCCCTCTTCGCGTTCGCCTACGGCGTGTCGCCCGTCGGCCTTGCCGGCACGATGCGACGCGTGCCGATCGTGACGAGCCTGCAGGAGGAGTCGATCACGGTCGAGCAGCCCGACGGCTTCGCCAAGCAGATCACGGACCGGCCGGTGCAGACGCTCGTCGGCGGCATCACGACCGGCTTCTCCGGCGGTGTGGTGCAGGCCACGAACGACACGACGCTGCAGGGCGGCTGGGGCTTCTTCGGGCTGATCCGCGCACGCATGGGCCTGCGGGCCGATACCGCAGGAATCGTCGTGCCCCAACGGATCGTCGCCGATGCGCTCAACGCCGCCGAGGGGCTCGACGAGTGGTTCGAGATCCGTCCAGGCGGCTGCCCGCAGTGGCACCGCTGAAGAGTCGTCACAGCACGTGAAGTCCAGGGCCGTTCGCCGCAGGACGTTCCTCTACCGATCCAGCGAGCTCGTGGACGAGCACGGGCCGAGTGCGTCCTCTGACGCTGACGGTCGCTGATTCGGGGCAGCGCAGCTGCAATTCCGGCGGAAGCAGCGACCACGTCTCGTGTGACATCGCCGTGGTGATCTCGAGTTCCTTCGTCGCCTGCTCGAGACGGGCAGCGAGGTTCACGGTGTCGCCGATCGCGGTGTACTCGAGGCGATCCTCGTGCCCGACATTGCCCACGACGACGGTGCCTGACGTGATTCCGATCCCGATCCGGAAGGGCGTCAACGACGCATCTCGTGCGCGTTCGACGAGGTGTTTCTGCATCGCGAAGGCCGTGGAGCATGCCCGCGTCGCGTGGTCGGGCTGCTCGAGCGGCGCGCCCCAGAACGCCATCAGCCCATCGCCCGTGAACTTGTCGAGCGTACCGCCCGACTCGAGCACGAGCGCGGCGAGCGCGCCGAGCAGGCCGTTGAGCTCGCCGACCACGTGCTCCGGCGACTGGCTCTCCGCCCAGGTCGTGAAGCCACGGATGTCGCAGAACATCACCGTCACCTCGCGCTCCTCGCCGCCGAGGCGAACCCCGTGGGTGCTGTCGGCAAGCTGCTCCACGATCGACTCGGGCACGTAGCGGCCGAAGGTATCGCGCAGGTGGTGTGACTGGTCGCGATAACGCGATTCGCTCATCATCACTCGATACAGCGCGAAGAACGCGACCTGGCTGAGCGTCAGTGCGAGCGCCGCGACGAGCGGCTGATCCACGGAGGGGCCCGCGAGTGCTGCGGCGATCACCGTGAACGTCAGGTCGACCGGAGCCGTGCGCACGAAGTACGACACGACGTCCCGTCCTGAACCGGATTCCAGCTGGTACCAGATCGCGTAGGTGGCAGCATCGAGCACGAGGAACAGCGTCGCGCCTGCGATGGCCGCGATGAGCGTGCTGGTGCTCGACGCGAACGTGAGACCCAGGGCCTGGGCTACGAGTGCCGCGATTCCCGCGGTCATTGCTCCGATCCCGGCCGTCTCGATCGCGAACCGTGCGCCACGCCGCCACGTCCCGATCCCGAACAGGTACCCGACGGCCACGACGAGCATCGCCTGCGCCGGCGTGCACGCGACGATCGCGAGCGCGATCGGACCGCCGACGGGCGAGTAGGTCGGGCCACTTTCGCGAAACGTGAACTTGAGCTCGATATTGCTGCCGACGGCGACGAATGCCGCGAGCAGCAAGGTCAGCTCGACGGTCTCACCGAACATCCGTGACGGGGCGATCGCCCCGATGACGATCGGAAGGAGCAGGCCGGTCCACGTCCAGACGGCTGCTGCGACATGTCCGAGTATTCGACGTACGCGCGCGCCTGGTGCGAGGCGCGGCTCATTCACCGACGAGATGCCCGAAGCATGCCCTCCTGCGAGTTGTCCGGGTCCCCGGCGATCGGTCCCGCCTCTGCGGTCGCAAGCAGCTTCTCGCGGATCGACGACGGTGTCGATCGTCGGTCGCGAGACGCGTAGACCGCCGCGACGCCAGCGACAAGGGGCGTTGCGAAGCTGGTGCCGCTCCCGTAGGCGTAGCCCCCGTCGATGTCGGTCGAGAGCAGACACTCGCCAGGTGCGGCGATCGTGATCGAGCTGCCGAAGTTGCTGAAGCTCGAGAACGTGTCGTCGGCATCGCCGGTCAGGCAGCCGGGCCTGCCCATGCCGCCCGGCCTGCCGTCGGTGTCGGAGAACGACGATACGGCGATCGTCTCGGGCCACGCTGCCGGGAGGTAGCTGTCGGCGTCAGCGGCATCGTTTCCTGCCGCCGCGACCACCGTCACCCCGGCGTCGACGACTCCGCACAGCACGGCATGCAGCGCATCGATCGTGTCGGGATCGACGTCATTGCCAGTGCTGCCCGAGGCAGGCTGCGGCGACGGAGCGACGACGCCGCGATGACGCGATCGGCCTCGGATGCCGCCGCCATGCGACCGTCGACCGCGAACGTTCGTGGTGGATCCGCTCGGCACCTGGAGGTCCGAGCAGCTGGAGCCCAGCGATTCGGAGTATCCGGACCAGCTGAGGTTGGCGACCTCGATCGAGGATGCGTTGTTCAGCACGAACTCGAGGCCGCACAACGCCGCGCTCTCCATGATGGTGCCGGCCTCGTCCGAGACCTTCACCGACCAGATGCGTGCGCCCGGTGCGGCGCCGACGACGCCGAAGCGGTTGTCTCGTGCAGCGGCGAGGCCCGCGACCATCGTCCCGTGGCCCGAGAGGTCGCGACCGTCTTCCCCGGGTACGCAGCTGCCGGCGTACCGGACGTTGAGATCTCGGTGCGTGCGATCGATGCCGCTGTCGAGGATCGCGATGTCCGCATTCACGTTGTCGGCCCAGCCCGCAGCTCCGATTCGCTGGACACCGGTAGGCGTCCACTGCGAGACGTACGGAGTGCCGACCGAGCCCCGTCGGAATGCGCCGCGTCGAAACGCGCCCCGTCGAAATGCCTCGGCGTCATAGTCGCCGCGACGAAATGCGCCGCGTCGAAATGCTTCGGCGTCATAGTCGCCTCGGCGGAACGCCTCCGAGCTGAAGTCGCCGCGGCGGAACGCCTCCCCGCCGAATGCTCCGGTCTCGAAATCCGCCGTGCCGAACTGGGCAAGCGCAAACGGCTGGTCTTCGCGAATCTCGGTGACCCTCGGATCAGCAGCGAGTTCCGCTGCCTGGGAATCGGACAGGTTCGCTGCGAAGCCGTTGGCCACGCGCGTGAACTCGAAGTCCGTCTGAGCACCGGCTTCGCGCGCTACGGCGCCCGGGGCGCTCGAACCGTCGACGAACACGAGGTAGGTCCGGGCGGAGGCGCTTGCGGGGAGCGCGGCAAGCGTCAAGGTCGCGAGCACGCATGCACAGGACTGCATGATGCGCCGATGCGCACGTGTCGCTGATCCTGTGACGTTGCCAGCCACGGCGGTCCCCCTGCCTCACCCCGAGTGCACTGGAGATGCGATCTCCATCCAGACACCGAACGCTCTCGCTGCGCGGTGTCGGAAATGCAAGTGCGGGACCTACATCGGCGACCATGTGCAACTCCTGAAGCAAATAACAAAAAATTGATCAAGTGCTCAATGAATCGGAACAGACCCGGGCGTTCGGAGCGCACGATCGTCAAGGTAACGGGAATCCGACGAACTTCGAATCGCCATGTGACGCAGCCGCGGCTGGTACGCTCGCGCGCGTGGCAGACGCCCCGCTCGACATCCTGATCGTCTCGCAGATGTATCCGGGTCCCGACAACCCGGACCTCGGCGTGTTCGTTCGCGGTCAGGAGGAGGCGCTGCGCGCTCGTGGGCACCGAGTTAGAGTCGTCGCGGTGACGCGGCGACGCGGCGGCATCCGCAAGCACCTCGGGTTCGCCCTGCGCGCGTTCTTCGCCGTGCTGTGGCGACGACCGGACGTGGTGTACGCACACTTCCTCGCGCCTGCGGGCGTGATCGCCGCGAGCGCGTGCCGGCTGCTGCCGCGAACGGGCCTGGTCGTGGTGGCCCATGGTCGCGACGTGCGCAACATCGGCGAGCGTCGCGGGGTCGCGCGCGGCATGCGCCTGCTGGCGCGGCGTGCCGACCACGTCGTGGCGGTCTCCCGGTTCCTCGGCGACGACCTCGAGCGACGGGTGCCCGAGCTCGCGGGACGAGTCGAGGTCGTTGATTCCGGCGTGGACGTGGAGGCTCGGTTCACGCCGGGCCTCCACGCCGATGCGCGGCGTCGGCTGGGCGATCGATGGCCGTGGTCGGTGGGCGACGACGACCCGGCGTTCCTGTTCGTCGGGACGTTCGACGAGCGCAAGAACGTGGTGCCGCTCGCCGATGCGTTCGCGCGTCTTGGACGCGGCACGCTCACGTTCGTCGGCGACGGGCCGCTCAGGTCGCAGCTGGAAGGCCGCGAACGCGTGCACGTGGTCGGACGGGTCGCGCACGACGAGGTCGTGACCTGGATGCGCGCCTGCGACGTGCTGTGCCTGCCGAGCCTGGTCGAGCCGTTCGGCCAGGTGCTGGTGGAGGCGATGGGCTGCGAGCGCAGCGTGGTCGCGACGAGCGTGGGTGGACCGCCCGAGTTCGTGCCGCCGGGAGCGGGCGTGCTGGTCGATCCCGCGGACATCGACGACATCGAGCGAGGCCTGCGTGCCGCGATGCAGCTGCCTAGACCGAACCTCGCGGCCCGGACGGCTGCGCTGTCGCACGACGTGCGTCGGCAGGCGGCGCGGATGGAGGACCTGCTTCGCGACTCGGTCGTGGTCAGGCGTCGATGATCCAGTTGACGCTGTCGCGGACCGCATCGGCGGTCTCGCGTGCATGCGTGGCGTGGAGGTAGTGGCCGGCGCCGTCGATCGAGGTGACTCGTGGCTCGTCGAACCAGTCGGCTGCAAGGTCGCCGCCGCCACCCAGCTCGAGCTGCCCGTGCACGATCGCGACCGGCACCTCGACGCGATCGGCGAACCGCGTCCAGTGCGGATCGAACTCGTCGATCACGCCGACCGACATCTGCTCCCACGTCTCGACGGTCCACGCCTTGAGCGGCTCCGACGCCTCCGGAAAGAGCCGGTCGACGGTCTCGCGCAGCGTGCCTACGCGTCGCGCGTGCATCATCTGCTCGGTACGCGATCCCACGGCAGCGTCGCCCATGTGCGTGATCGGGTCGAGCAGCACGATCCCGCGAACGCTCGACGCGTGGCGTGCCGCGATCGCCACGGCGGTCGCGGCGCCGTAGGAGTGGCCGACGAGCACGCACGGCGCGATCGCCTCGATCACCCCGGCGATGTACGCGGCGTGCTCCTCGAGCGAGTAGCCCGTGCTCGGATGGGGTGCGGCGCCGTGCCCGAGCAGGTCGAGCGAGACAGGCTCCCACGCAACGGGCAGCAGCCGCTCGAAGCGCTGGAACGCGCGTCGATCGGCGCCGAGCCCGTGGAGGAGGCGAACGGTCGGCATCGCCGGCGACTCAGTCCTCGTGCAGCAGGTTGCGCAGCACGTACTGGAGGATGCCGCCGTGGCGGTAGTACGACACTTCCTTCGGGGTGTCGACGCGCACGAGCGCGCGGAACTGGCGGCGCATGCCGTCCTCGCCCTTTGCGGTCACGGTGACCTGTCGGTCACCGGCCAGGCCAGTCGTCTCCGCCTGCGGGGTGAACAGCGCCTCGATGCCTGCGATCTCGAACGTCTCGTAGCCGGTGAGGCCGAGCGAGTCGGCGTTGTCGTCCTCGAGGAACTGCAGCGGCAGGATGCCCATGCC
>JAGQUL010000355.1 GCA_020438525.1 Thermoleophilia bacterium
TCGCCGCCACCACGAGCGCGACCGAGACGAGCTGGGCGAGCGCGCCGAACCCGATGCCGGCGAGCGCGCCCGGCACGTCCGGCGCGCCGATCAGCACGACGGTCTCGTACCACGCCCCAAGCGATCCGAGCAGCCATGCAGCCACGGCGGCGGCGGCCACCACTCCGGCGCGCACCGCCACGACCGACGCGAGCGACCTGGCTCGCGTGCGCACGAAGATCGAGCGCTGCGGATCGGCGTCGATCGCCAGCGCCATCGCCGCGACGATGATCACCGCGAGCGCGCCGAGCTGCGCCGCGTTTGCCTCGTGCTGCTGCAGCGCAGCGAGCACGGTCGGCTTCGGGAACGTGATCTGGACCCCGGTGGCGAATCGCTCGACGAGCTGCTGCTGGTAGCGCACGAGCAGCGGACTGGCCAGGCCGAAGAGCAGGAACGGGGCGAGCAGCGCGATCCATCGACGCGTGCGCACCAGCCGCAGCCATTCCACGCGCAGCATCGTCATCGGGTGAGCTCCAGGAACGCCTGCTCGAACTCCGTGCTCGTCTGCTCGATCGCCCGCACCCGCACGCGTGCGTCGGCGAGGATCGCCACCAGCCCGAGCTGTGCGGCATCGAGATCGGTTGCGTGGACGCGCACCAGGCCGTGGCCGACCACGCGCACGTCGTCGGACCATGGCGCGTCGCTCAGTGCGTCGAGCAGCGAGGCGGGCGCCTCGTCGTGCAGGTGGATCGTCCACTCGCTGCCGCCGCTCGCCGCCAGCTGCTCCGGCTCGCCCTCGAAGCGCATGCGCCCGTGGTGCAGCACGCCGACGATGTCACACGTGCGCGCGATGTCGACGAGCACGTGACTGGACAGGATCACGGTTGCGTCGCCGGCGAGCTCGCGAACCAGCTCGAGCACGTCGCGACGACCGGCCGGGTCGAGCGCGGAGGTGGGCTCGTCGAGCAGCAGCAGGCGGGGCGACGCGACGATGCAGGTCGCGATGCCGAGCCGCTGGGTCATGCCGCGCGAGAACCCGCCGACCCGCCGATCGGCGGCGTCCGCGATCCCGGCCCGCTCGAGCGCGTCGTCGACGCGATCCCGCGGGATCGTGGCGTCGACCAGCACCCGGGCGTGGTCGACGAGCTCGCGTGCGGTCAGCCAGGGCTCGAAGCGGGGCGCGTCGGGGAGCATCGCTACCTGCCGGCGATCGACGCCGAGCACGACCGTGCCGCTGGTCGGGCGACGCAGCCCGGCGAGGATCGACAGCAGCGTCGACTTGCCTGCGCCGTTGGGTCCGACCAGTCCGTACACGCACCCTTCGGGCACGTGCATGTCGAGGTGGTCGAGCGCGCGGGTCGAGCCGAATGCGCGCACGAGCCCCTCGGTGCGCACGACGGTCATGGCTCGCGGTCTCCGTCGACCGATGTACCGTCGTCGCGCCCCAGCAGCAGGTAGAGGATCCCGCCCAGCGGCACCGATGCTGCGACGATGATCGCCCATGCCCAGCGTGGCAGGAGCTTCACCGGGTGCCGGGCGATGCTCACCCAGCACCAGACCACGAACGCGGCCGCGAGCACCAGCAGCGGTGCGAGTGCGAGCGTGAGGTTCGTCGAGGCGTAGAGCATGCCGGCATCATCCCACGTGGTCATCCGTTCGCGGCTTCGACCCTCCGTCGCCGATCCCAGAACCCGAGCACGAGGGGCACGGTGATGGGTCGGACGACGAATGCGTCGACGATCACGCCACAGCACATCACGATCGCGATCTGTCGGAACGACTCGAGGTCCACGATGCCAAGGAGTGCGAACGTCGACGCGATAACCACCCCGGCGAGCATCACGCTGGGATATGCCTCGTCAATCGTTGCGCGCGCCATTTCGAGACCGCGGTCACCACGCGCCTGCGCACGCCGCAGGGTGCTCCCGGCGAGCACGCCGTAGTCGAGTCCGATGCTGAGCAGCAGCACGAACGCGGAAATCGGCACGAAGAACGCGATCCCGTCTCCCGGGCCGAGCGTTCGGTCGTAGATCGAGAGGATGCCGAACGCGGCAAGCGTGGTCGCCACGCCCGATGCGACCAGCACGACCGCGAGCAACAGCGAGCGCAGCGAGATCAGCAGCACGATCACCTCCACGACCACGAGGAACAACGCGATCCTGAGCAGGTCGGCGTTCATCTGCCGAGTGATCCGTTCCACGAGCGCAGTATCGCCGGCAACCCGCAGCTTCGCATCCCCGAGCCCAGCGCCCTCGAGCGCACGCTGGAGGCTCGGTCGCAGCTCGCGGAGCGCTCGAACCGCGTTGCCGGTGTAGGCCTCGTGCTCGAGCACGATCACCAGCCGGGCGTGCCTGCCGTCGTCGGTGACGAGCAGCCGGTCGCCCACGTCCCGGACCGCTGCGGTGGTTGCGGCTTTCCGTGCGAGCGAGCGCGCGGCTTCGCCACGCGACGCATCGGTTCCTGCGAGCTCCACGCCGATCTCGTTGAGGTCGTCGGACACCCCGGCGCGCTCGATCGACTGCAGCAGCGAGTCCGTACCGATCACGCCGCCGACCCCGTCGAGCTGCTCGAGGCGGCGCGTGAATTCACCGAGCTGCTCACGTCGCTCGCCGAGGTCGGTACCGTCGATCACGAGCAGCGTGGGTGACAGGATCCCGGGCGCGAATCCTGCACCGGCGTCGCGGGCGCCGACGACGATCGGGTCGTCGTCGGGCAGCGCCGTAATCACGTTGAATCCGAGCGGGGAGGATGCCGCGTTTGCCCCGAGCGCTCCCAGCACGACTGCAGTGGCGACGACGACCAGCGTCGCGGCACGTGGCCGCGTGAGCCAAGCTGCGGCACGAGTAGCAAAGGTCGCGCGCGAGCCGGTCGAAGGTCTTGGGCGGCGTGGCCACAGCAGGTGCCGCCCCAGCACGGCGAGCAGTGCCGGCACGAGGAGCAGTCCCACGATGATCGCGACCAGGATCGATGCGATCAGGGCAGGCGCGAAGGAGCGGATGAATGCGGTGTCGGCGAGCAGCAGCGATGCTGCTCCGAGCGACGTGGTAGCACCGGCGGTGAGCACGACAGGAGCGTTCATTCCGATCGCGCCGAGCGTCGCCTCGTGTGGCGACGCGCCGGCCTTGACCAGGCGGTCCCACGCGGCGACGTGAAACAGCGCGTAATCGCTCGCGATCCCGATCGCGACCACGAGCACGACGGGCAGCACCTCGGCCGGAACGCCGACGCCGAAGGTGCCGGTCAGCACCGACAGCGCCTCGAGCATCAGGAGCATCGTGACCGCGATGGTGGAGATCACCACGAGCGACGGCGCGAGCGCGCGGAACCACAGCAGCGTGATCAGCACGAGGGCCACGATCGAGGCGAGCTGCAGGGTACCGAGCGAGTCGCGAACGACCCGGCCGGTCTCGAGCTGCGCCGGGATGCCGCCCGTCAGGTTCACGTCCCCCGGGCCACGATCGCGGGCGTCGCTGGCGATGCGCTCGCCCGCGCGCACCTGGGACGAGAGCGATCTGTTCGGGTTGCCGAACAGGTTGACGATCGTGGTGGTCGACGACTCTCGGCTCGCCGGAAACGCTCCACCGGCGTTGGTGAACGGCAGCGACAACAGGATCGCGTCGTCGTCGGAGCGACCATCCTGCACGGCGCGGGTCTGGCCTACGGCCGCAGCGATGTCGTCGCGCTTGACGTCGGCCGCCAGGCCGTCTTCGTCACGGCGCACCACCTGTTCACGCGCATTGAGAGGGATACGAAACAGCCTGAGCGCATCGAGCTCGGTCTGCACCTCCGGCGAGTCCGGCGACGCGAGCTCCTCGAGCGAGAGGCCCTCGCGCCCGAAGCTCGGCAGACCCGTCGCGAGCAGCAGCGCGACAACCATGAGCCAGCCGCCGAGGACGAGCCACCGGAAACGGATCATGAACCTCGCGTGGAGGTGCGCGAACCCGCCCGCCGAAGCCCCTGCATCCGAATTGCTGCCCACGATCTCACGCTCCTGCCGGTGGTCGACGACACTAGTGCGCGCGGCGCACTGGAGGCAAGCAACTGGCCGTTCGAGATGTTGACTAGGACACCGAGGCAGCGGGTAGCAGAGCGCACGATCGATCATGAGCCGGCCCAGCCGGCGCTGGAGGTGGGAAATGGACGTGCTGCGAACAGGACGCGTGCTCGGCTGGGCCGCGGCGGTCCTGCTGGCGTCGATCGTAGGGACCGCGTGCGGAAGCGGGAGCGACGACGCGAAGCCCACACGCGACGCGGCGCGAGCGGTCGCGGGCTGGCCCCTGCCGAATGCCGATCGCGACAACACGCGTTCCTCGACGTCGAAGATCGATGCATCGAACGTGGACGACCTCGGAGTTGCATGGCACCAGGAGCTGAACGCGGTCGACGCCGAGCGGGGTATCGACTCCACGCCGCTGGTGGTGGACGATGCGATCTACGTCCAGGACGCCGACAGCAACGTCTGGGCATACGACCTCGAGCGCGGCGACGAGCTGTGGCGGCGCAAGCTCCGCACGCCCGCAGTCGGACCGAACGGCGTGTCCTACGAAAACGGGCGCGTGTTCGCTGCGACTCCCACCGATGCGGTCGCGCTCGATGCGGACAACGGCGGGGTCCAGTGGCGGACTCGCGTGATCGAGGGACCGGTCGGGCCCCGACGCGACTCCGCTGGGATCTCGATGGCGCCGATGGTCGCCGACGGCCAGCTGCTGCTCGGCGATGCCGGTGCCCGGAGCGGGGGCGTCCTTGCTTCCTTCGATACCAAGGATGGCACCGAGCAGTGGCGCGTGACCACCTCGATCGATGGCGCGCGCGACGCGGTGCAGACGGGTGGAATGCTCGGCACGCCGCTCGTTTCCAGCGACGGCACCGTGGTCGTCGGAGTGAACGGGGCCCGCGGGAATCGAAGCGCCGACCCGCTGCCGGGCGCCCTGCGCGCCGTGGCCGGCGATTCGGGCACGCCGGTCTGGAATTACGAACCACGACCGCTGCAGCAGATCGCACGACCCGGCCCAGAACCGATCAGCGGCACGCTCACGGCGGGCAGAACCCTCGACCTGCCGGACGCGCAGATCGACATCACCACGAGCCCGGCCCGG
>JAGQUL010000051.1 GCA_020438525.1 Thermoleophilia bacterium
CGGTGTCGATGACGTGCACGACGCCGTTGCTGGCCTTCACGTCCGGAGTGACCACCGTCGCGTCACCGATCTTGACGGTGTCACCGTCGATCGAGACCTTCAGCGTGGCGCCGTTCGCGGTGGTGAGCTCCTGGCCGTCGGTCAGGTCGCTCGACATCGCCATGCCGGGAACCGCGTGGTAGGTGAGGATGCCGACGAGCTTCTCCTTGTTCGCAGGCTTCTTCAGGTCGGCGATCGTGGCGGCCGGAAGCTTGGCGAACGCCTCGTTCGTCGGTGCGAACACCGTGAACTGGTCCTCGCCGGACAGCGTCTCGACGAGACCCGCAGCCGTTGCGAGCTCGACCAGCGTCGACAGGTCCGGGTTCTCGGATGCGAGCGCGGCGATCGTCTTGTCGCCCATCGCCATCTCGCCGTCGTCGGACATCGCCTCGTCGGTCGTTGTCTCCTCCGTCTCGGTCATCGCCTTGTCGGCCTTCGAGTCGTCGGACTTCGAGTCGTCGTCGCCGCATGCCACGACGAACATCGATGCCGCGATGAGCACGAGCAGCATCACGAGCGGTCGCTTGAACAGGTGCATTCTTGGATCCTCCAGTAAGGTCGTTTCGCGGCGAATCGATGAGCCGATGCGCCCCGTACGATGTGTCTTTCGCACCGCCTGCCCGATCGGTTTTCGCTCGAATCGCGATTGCGCTCAACCGAACGTGAACGCGTATGCAGCGGTGCCCTTCGGCAGCGTCAGCTCGACGGTGTGGCTGCCGAACTCGCCCTCGCTCGCGATCGTGTACAGGCGGTTTCCATCCACGGTGATCGCGTTGCGCCGCTTGCCGTCGACCGTGACCTTCACCACCGCCTGTCCGCCCGCCGGCGGCGACATCACCAGGTACGCCTCGTTCGCGGCGTAGTGCATGCGCAGCCGAGAATCGTCGCCCGCAGCCACGCCACGTTCGCCTTCCACCTTCCAGTCGCCGATCAGCGACCACTGGTTGAGGTCGAGCGCATCGACCGCCTGCCGGTAGGTCGCGACCCGGTTCGAGTCGAAGCCGGATCCCACGCCCGATGCGCTGTCGGCCGTGCCCGCGAAGTTCGCCGCCCGCTCGTAGCCCACGTAGGTCTCGGGGGTCGCGCTGCGGATGTCGGTCACCGCGCCGTCGCTCGTTGCCATGCCCTCCCCCGGCTTCACGTCGAGCAGCGTGCGGATCAGCTCCTCGGTGCGGTCGTACTCGCCCTCGCCGTAGTGGGCGTAGCGCAGCGTGCCGTCGCGGTCGATCAGGTACTTCGCCGGCCAGAAGCGGTTGGAGTAGGCGTTCCACGTGTCGTAGTCGTTGTCGAGCCCGACTGGCCAGTTGACCTCGAGGTCCTTCGTCGCCTTCTTCACGTTGTCGAAGTCGCGCTCGAACGCGAACTCGGGTGTGTGCGCACCGATCACGACGAACCCGTCGTCCTTGTACTGGTCGTACCAGCCGCGGATGTAGGGCAGCGTGCGGATGCAGTTGATGCACGAGTAGGTCCAGAAGTCGACGAGCACGACCTTGCCCTTCAGGTCGTCGGCAGTGACCGGCTTGCCGTCCTTCGTGTTGATCCATGGACCGAGGTCGTCGATCGACGGCGCCGGACCGAGGTCGCACAGCTCGCCGGCCTCGGGGTAGCCGTTCGCGGCGACCTGTGCCGGATCCGCTGCGATCTGCTCGGCCTCGCGACAGCTGCTGGCCGTTCGCGACGCGTTGCTCTTGTCGAAACCGCCTCGCTCGAGGCTGGCGACGGGCGTCGACGAGAGCGGCAGGTTGTCGGCGATCGTCTTGTTGAGCGTGTTGTCGAATCCGCTGAAGAACAGCAGGCTCGTCGCCAGCAGCACGACGCCCATCGCCACGTTCACGCGCCGGCCGTTGCCGGTGGCCTTGCGCAGTCGGCCGACGAGCGCACGACCACCGAACGCCACTGCGGTGAGCGGGATCGCCATGCCGAGCCCATAGCCGACGGTCGCAACCACGGCCTTGCTGCTCAGGCCCTCCGTCGCGATCGACGACGTGATGCCGGCGAGGATCGGCCCCGCACACGGCGCCCACACGAGGCCGAGAGTCGCGCCGGCGAGCATGCCCGGAACGAAGCCGTTGCCCTGGTGCTGCGCAGGCGCAAGGCGCACCACCGACTGCGCGGCGATCTGGAATCGCTCGTCGAGCTTCGGGATCAGCAGCACCAGCGCGAACAGCAGCAGCAGTGTCGCGGAGACGTACCGAAGCACGTCCGCCGGGATGCCGAGCGCGTCGACGATCGCCGTGAGCGCGAGGATCGCGATGCAGAAGCTCACCACCACGCCCACGACCACGCCGAACACGCGGGCCTTCCCCTGCCCGTCGCTCACGACGAGCAGGGCGGGCAGGACCGGCAGGATGCAGGGCGTCAGCACGCTGAACATGCCGGCAACGAAAGCGATGATGAGAAGCGTCATGCCCCTACCTTCGCCGATGAGCGGCTGTCGGTTGGTAGCCCTGCCTACATTCCTGTCGGCTACTTGGCGTCGAGCCAGCTGGTGCCGCTGCCGGAATCGACCTCGAGCGGCGGGGTCATGTCGAACGCCCCGACCATCTCGCGCTTCACGAGCGCCGTCGCCGCGCGAACCTCGGCGTCGGGCACCTCGAGCAGCAGCTCGTCGTGGATCTGCAGCGCGATCTTCGCCTGCAGGCCCTCGTCGCGCAGCGCTGCATGCGTCCGCACCATCGCGAGCTTCATGATGTCGGCGGCGGTGCCCTGCAGCACCGTGTTCACCGCGAGGCGCTCGCCGAGCTGCCGCTTGTTGTAGTCGCGGCTCTTCAGCTCGGGAATGGGGCGACGACGACCGAACAGGGTCCGAACGTGACCGTGTTCCTTCGCGTACTCGATCGTGCGCTCGATGAAGTCGCTCACGTGCGGGTACCGGCCCAGGTAGCGATCGATGTACTCCTGTGCCTCCTCGCGGCTGATCTGCAGCTGCTGGCTCAGTCCGAAGCTCGAGATCCCGTAGATGATCCCGAAGTTGATCGCCTTCGCCGCGCTGCGCTGCTCGCGGCTGACCTGCGCCGGCTCGACGCCCGCGACCTCCGCCGCGGTCATCGTGTGCACGTCGTCGCCGCGCTCGAAGGTCTCGATCAGCTTGGGCTCCTGCGACACGTGCGCCAGCAGTCGCAGCTCGACCTGCGAGTAGTCGCACGACACGAACCGGCACCCCTCCGCAGGCACGAACGCGCTGCGGATCTCGCGGCCCACGCTCGTGCGCACCGGGATGTTCTGCAGGTTCGGGTTGATCGACGACAACCTGCCGGTCGCGGCAGTGACCTGGCTGAACGTGGTGTGGATCCGGTTCGTCTTCGGGTCGGCGAGCTCGGGGAGCGTGTCGAGGTAGGTGCCCTTCAGCTTGCTCAGCTCGCGCCAGGACTCGATCACGCCGATGATCGGGTGCATGTCGCGCAGGTCCCGCAGCACCCGCGCGTCGGTCGAGAAGCCGGTCTTGCCCTTGCGCTGCGCCGGCAGCTCGAGCTCGTCGAACAGCACCGTCGCGAGCTGCTTGGGGGACCCCAGGCTGAACTCGTGACCCGCGAGCTCGTGTGCCCGGTCGACGAGCTCGTCGAGCTGGTCGGCGACCTTCGCCGCGATCTCCCCCATCCGGTAGCGATCGATCTCGATGCCGTGGTCCTCCATCGCCACGAGCACCTCGATCACCGGCAGCTCGATGTCACGATAGAGTGCCTCCATGTCGCACTCGCGCAGCTGCGCGAGCTGGCGATCCCGCAGCGCCGGAAGCAGCGCCGCATGGGCGGCGACCTGCTCGAGCAGCGCGTCGCCGCTCGCCAGCGCGACCCGGGCCGACAGGCCCTCCTCGGCAAGCACCTCGCCGAGCAGGATCGTGCGCCGCCCCGGCTGCAGCAGGTAGGTGACGAGCAGCAGGTCGTCGGCCGACGGGTTCGTGCGCAGCGAGTGCGGCAGGCCCTTGTGGTCGAACGCGAGCAGCGGGCGCCCCTGCAGCGGCTTTACGATCGAGCTCACGTCGCCCTGCATCACCGCGACCCAGCGGATCGGGTTGCCGCCATCGGGCACGCCCTCCTCCACCAGCACCGCCGCCACGGTCGAGCCGTCGTCGCAGTCGCGCACCACGAGCGGGACCGCTGCATCGGCACCGCCGGGGCGCGCGTCGAGGATGCCGCCGAGCTCGTGCGGGCTCACCAGACGCGCCGACACCAGCTCGCCCGACGCCGGCTGGTCGTCGCCACCCGAGCTCGAACCCGAGCTGGTCGACGCCGCCCGCCCGGCCTCGCGCGCAGCGGTGCCGGCTCCCACGATGTCGAGCTCCTCGACGCGCCGTGCGAGCGAGCGGAACTCGAAGGTCCGGAAGATCTCGAGCAGCCGGGAGCGGTCGGGTGCCTCCGCGTGCAGCGCCTCGAGGTCGACGTCGAGGGGAAGGTCACGCACGATCGTGGCGAGCCGCTTGCTCATCCGCGACTGGTCGCCGAACTCCGCGAGGTTCTCCTTGCGCTTGGCGCCGGAGACCTTGTCGATGTTGTCGAGGATGCCCTCGAGCGAGCCGAACTGGCGCAGCAGGTCGGCGGCGGTCTTGTCGCCGATGCCCGGGATGCCGGGAATGTTGTCGGACGTGTCGCCGCGGAGCGAGATGAAGTCGGCGATCTGGTCGGGGCGCACGTCGTAGCGCAGCTGCACGCGCTCGGGGGTGAACGCCGCGGTCTCGCTGACGCCCTTCGTGGTCATCAGCACCACGGTGTGCTCGTCCACGAGCTGCATCGCATCGCGGTCGTAGGTCACGATGCAGGTGCGGGTTCCGGCCTCGCTCGCCTGGCGGCTGAGCGTGCCGATCACGTCGTCGGCCTCGTAGCCCTGCATCGCCACGTTGGTGTAGCCGAACGCCTCCACGAGCGGCTGGAAGTGCGGCCACTGCTCGCTCAGCAGGTCGGGCATCGGCGGGCGCTGGGACTTGTACTCGGCGTACTCCTTGCGACGCTCGGTCTCGCCGCCGACGTCCCACGCCACCACCACGGTCGCGGGATCGAACTCGGTGACGAGCTTGATCAGCATGTTCGCGAAGCCGAGCAGCGCGTTCGTGGGACGACCGTCCGCGGTCGCAATCTCCTGCGGCAGCGCGAAGAACGAACGGTACGCGAGCGACGACCCGTCGATGAGGAAGAGCGTCGCGTCGCGCGCCGGCGCGTCGTCGAAGTCACTCGTCTTGACCTTGGCCTTCGCCCCGGCAGCTGCCATCTCGATCCCTCGTCGCGGTCGGTTGCCCCTCGTGCGGGCAGCCTACCGTGCGCGCGGGGGGGGTTACTTCCAGCCGGTGATGCGCAGCTGGTCGCGCAGGCTGGTGCCGGACGCCTGCTTGAACTGCACGAGCGCGTGCATCGTGTGTGGCACGTCGAGCTGCTTGCGGCGGACCTGGTAGGCGAGCCACGCTCGTCGCGTGATGTAGACGCTGCGATCGGCTCCGTCGACCGTCGCATCGAGCGTCACGGAGAGCGGGCTGAACGGCGCCGTGAACGACTGGGCAAGCACCGCGGCCGCGTACGCGGCTGCATCGTCGGTCGACAGGCCCTCGATGGTGCTCATGTCGATCGTGACCAGGTTGTTGTTGCCCGAGCGCTCGATGTGGATCTCGTCGATGCACAGCCCGGACGCGGCGTGCACTCGGTCGACCCAGTCCTGCTGCTTCGGCTGCGAATCGGCGATCGCCGGGATCGGACCCTTCGCATCGAACAGCGCCGGCAGGTTGTCGTGCGCGAGCGCACGGGTCTCGGTCGACGTGATGTCGGCCGCGTCGATGGTGCCGCAGAGGTTGTCTGCGGCCGCGAGCGCGCCGGCGCTGCCATCCTGGGCCGCGCCCTGCTCGGAGGCCGAGCCGAACACGAACCAGACGATGAGCGCGGCGACGCAGAGGCCGACGACGGCTGCGATGACGTGATACCAGACCTTCACGTCCGACACGTTACCCGCTCACGCCCGATCCGGTTCGCGTCGGCGTGAATCGTCGAGCGCGAGCAGGCTTCGAGGCCGGGAGTCGAGGCGCGGGACATGGATGCCGATAGGCGGGTGGCACGAACGCACCGCAGCCGCAAGGAGCACCCCGCATGGCCGAGCCCGCCGCAGCACCAGCCGCATGGCATCCAGACCCGTCACAGCCGGGGATGCTTCGCTGGTGGGACGGCGCTGCGTGGACCGAGCACACGGCTCCCGATCCGAATGCGGCGCCGGCACCCGCCGAGCCCGCGCCCGTCGCGTTCCCCACGCTCGTCGCCGTGCCGACCCAGCCGCAGGACCAGCCCGCTGCAGCGGCGGCTCCGGTTGCGGCCACGCCTGACGTGTCGGCGGAATCGAACGACGCTGCCACCACGAACGCCGCATCGTCGCCCGCGCGCAGCAGCCGCACCCTCGTGCTCCTGCTGCTGCTCGTGGTGGTCGCCGCCGGCGGCGCGTGGTTCTTCCTGCTGCGCGGATCCGACGCGGCCGGCGACGCAGCACCCGTGACCGACCCCAACGCGGTGGTCGACACGTCGCTGGACCCGAACGCAGGCGATCCCGGCAGCGCGGTTCCGGACGCGATCGACCAGGCCGCAGGCGGCGGCGTGTCGCAGGCGGCGAACATCGCGTCGCAGATGGACCAGCAGCTCGACGCGACCGCGCAGGTCGGCACCGGCGACCCGAACGATCCCTCGGCACCCGTCGGCTGACGGGCCGAAGCTGCGGCCCGGTCGGGCCCTCCGGGATCCGGAAGGGTTACGACCGAGCCCGCCCACGCGCGAGGCTGGCCGCATGAGCTACATCAACGTCACCATCACGCATACCTACGCCGGCGGCTTCGTGCCGCCGCGCTCCACGACCCTCGAGGCCGGCTTCAGCCGCGAAGGTGGTCGACTCGAGCACCTGGAGCGCATCGCCGGAGTCGATGGCGCGCCGGTCAAGGTCACCGAGTACGACCCGTCGACGGTTCCGGCCGAGGCTGCCCGCGGGCTGCTCGACGCGACGCTCGGCGCCGGAGGCGTTCGCCAGGTCCAGGTCGAGCACGGCGACGGCGCCCAGCCGAGCCTGGTGACGTGGTCCGACAGCTTCGGCACGAAGCTCGGGAGCGCGTTCGACGTGGCGCTGCCTGCCCCGGTGCAGTCGATCCTCGACGCGGCCGCGCTGGTCCAGCGCGCGATCGACGCCGCGCCGATCGCTCGCTGACCGGGCGTTCCTACTCGCCCAGGTAGGCCTTGCGCACCTCGTCGCTGGCGAGCAGCTCCTGACCCGTGCCGCTGAGCACCACCTCGCCCGTCTCGAGCACGTAGGCACGGTGTGAGATCGCAAGCGCGACGTTCGCGTTCTGCTCGACGAGCAGCACGGTCGTCCCCTGCTTGTTGATCTCCACGATGATCTCGAAGATCTGCTGGATCACGAGCGGCGCGAGCCCCATGCTCGGCTCGTCGAGCAGCAGCAGCCTCGGTCGCGCCATCAACGCGCGCCCCATCGCGAGCATCTGCTGCTCGCCGCCCGACATCAGCCCGGCCTTCTGGTCCTTGCGCTCCTCGAGGCGCGGGAACATCTCGTACACGCGCCGGATGTCGGCCTGGATCTCGTCCACGTCGGTGCGCTGGAACGCGCCCATCTCGAGGTTCTCGAGCACGCTCATGCGCGGAAACACGCGTCGCCCCTCCGGCGACTGGGCCATGCCCATCTTCACGAGCTCCTCGGTCTTCAGCCTCGTCGCGTCGCGCCCCAGGAACTCGAGCGACCCCGACTTCGGGCGCATCAGCCCGTGGATCGTCTTCATCGTGGTGGTCTTGCCGGCGCCGTTGGAGCCGATCAGCGACACGATCTCGCCCTCGTGCACCTCGAGCGAGATGCCCTTGAGCGCCTGGATCGAGCCGTACCACGCCTCCACGCCCTGCAGGCGCAGCATCGGAAGCTCGGTGGTCGGTCGATCGTGCATGCGCAGCCTCTACCCGCCCGTGCCCCGGTCGATGCTGGGCGAGCATCTCGTCGCGCGCGACAGGCCCCGGCCCTGCCGCGCCGTGGTGCTCATGACGCCTGTTCTTCCTCGACCGGGACTTCCACCGCGCCGTCGCTCGCGCCGAGGTATGCCTCGATCACGGCCGGGTCGTTGCGGACGTCGTCCGGCGTTCCCTCCGCGATCTTCCTTCCGAAGTTGAGCACCGTCACGCGCTCGCTGACGCTCATCACGAGCTTTATCTCGTGCTCGATCAGCAGCACCGTGCAGCCGAGCTCGTCCCGGATCCGGTGCATGAGTCCCTCGAGCGCGTACGTCTCCTGCGGGTTCATGCCGGCGGCCGGCTCGTCGAGCAGCACGACGCTCGGCTGCGACGCGAGCGCCCGCGCGATCTCGAGTCGTCGCTGGTCGCCGTAGGGCAGGTTCCCGGCGAGCTCGCCGTGGCGGTCGTGGATGCCCACGAACCGCATCAGCTCCCGTGCCCGCTCCATCCCCTCCCGCTCCTCGCGCCGCTGCGCAGGCAGGCGCAGCAGCGTGGACGCAAGCCCGCCCTTGAGCTTGGTGTGCATGCCGACGAGCACGTTGTCGACGCAGGTCATCTCGCGGAACAGGCGGATGTTCTGGAAGG
>JAGQUL010000012.1 GCA_020438525.1 Thermoleophilia bacterium
GGCTCATGCACCAACGCCCGCGCAATCATCAATCGACGCTTCATACCACCCGAAAGGTTACGCGCCGGTTCGTTGCGTTTGTCCCATAAACCCAGGGTGTTCAAATAATAATCGCAACGTTCGCGAGCGCGGTGCCTGTTCATCCCGTAGTATCCGGCCTGATTCAATACAATCTGAGAAACCGTTTCAAAAATATTAAAATTAAATTCCTGCGGCACAACGCCCAGATATGTTTTAGCCCTGGATGGCTCTTGTTCGATGTCGCAATCAAAAATGCGCACACTCCCGCCGGTCTTGATGACCAGCGAGCAGATGATTCCGATGATAGTGGTCTTGCCGGCACCGTTGGGTCCGATGATCCCGACCACGCTGCCGGGTGCCACGTCGAAGCTGACGTGGTCGACCGCCATGAAGCCGTCGCCGAATCGCTTCACCAGTCCGCGTGCTGCCAGCGGCACGTCGCGCAGCGCGGGCTCCTGCACCCGCGAGTCGCGACGCCGCACGCGTCGCGCCAGCACGAAAGCCGATGCCAGCGACACGACGAGGATCGCGAGCGCTGCCCAGAGCAGGTCGCGCCAGTCACGGCCCGAGTCGAACGCGTCGCTCGAGCGATCGGAGGCGTCCACGATCGGCAGCTCGAGACCGGTGCCGGCGGCGGCCGCGACCGCGAGCGTCGCAGGCGCGTCGGGCGCCACGTACGCCGCGTCGGTGCTCGACACGACGAGCTCGAAGTGGTGCCCCGGAGCGAGCCGCCACGCGATCGGCGGCAACGCCACGTCGATGCTGCGCGCGGGCGTCGAGCCGAGCGGTGGCAGGTCGTCGACACGCACCGGCGTGACGAGCCCGCGCGGCACGACCTGACGGTCGTCGGCTGCCACGTCCACGAGGTGCACGAACACGTTCGCGTGGCGCACGTCGCCGCTGAGCTGGAGCTGCACGTGCGGCGTGCCGATCACCTCGAGGCCTGCATCGACCGTCTCGGTGGTGAAGGTCGCTCGCTGGCCGGCCGGTGGTTCGAATCCCTGGTCGACCTCGGTCAGGTCTCCCATCCCGGGCAGCGTGGTGATGTCGGCCGGCAGGCCGCCTGCCGGCACGGCAAGCTGCACGAACCCGTCCGCGCCTGCGTGGTCTGCGGGCTCGAGCCGCATGGTCCTGGTCTTCGGCCTGGGCGGGATCACGGGGGAATGGGCGTAGCCTCGACCGGCGCCGAGCTCGACCGTGAACCGCGGTCCCGGGTCGATGTCGCCGTGCCCCGAGAGGTGCCGGTCGAGCCATCGCACGACTGCACGCTCGACGTGCTCGCGCCGGCGGCGGTCGAGCGGCAGGTCGTGCCCGCCGCGGATCCACTCGACGCGCACGGGTGCGTGGTTGCGCTCGAGCGCTGCGGCGAGCTGCGTCGCCTGGGTCAGGTCGAACAGCGAGTCCATCTGGCCCTGCACCACGAGCGTTGCCGCATCAAGGCGACGAGGGTGGTTCGACGCGCTGCGCGCGCGCAGCAGCTGCAGTGCGGCAGGCGTGAACGCGCCTGCCTGCGCCGACTGCAGCCACGGGACGCACAGCTCGGCGGTGAGGTTGCCGCACGGTGTCGGTCGGCGACGGTCGGCGCTTCCGGCGCCGAACAGCTCGCTTGCCCAGCGCTGCTTGAGCACGCCGTTCGGCTGCAGCGCGCTCGGCAGGTCGTACCACGCGAAGATCGGCACGACCACGTCGATCCGGTCGTCCGCCTCCGCGGCCAGCAGCGCGGTGCCTCCGCCGTAGGACGTGCCGATCACGGCCACTCGTGGATCGCCGCTGCGATCACGTTCCACGTCGTCGCGCCTGGCGAGCAGGTCGATCAGTGCCGACACGTCGGCGACCTCGCCGTCGGGTGCTGCGATCCCCACGCGGCCGGTCGAGTCGCCCGAGCCACGCGCATCCCATGCGAGCACGACGTACCCGGCTCGAAGGAGCGACTGCAGCATCGACGCAGTCTCGGTGCGGTCGCTGCCCAGTCCATGTGCGACGAGCACTGCCGGCGCGGGATGCTGCGCATCGACTCCGGGCGGCACGATGACATCACCGGCAAGGTCGGCGCCGGGCCGCTTCACTTCGAGCGCGATCCGTGTGACGTCCGACTCGCGCGACTGCCACGTCCACGCCGCGACCACGGCGATCGCGACGATCGCGACCGCGCCCAGCAGCCGGCGCGTTCGACGAGACAGCACGTGCACGATCGTCGACCGTCCGCCTCGTCAGGTCGCGGGATCCGCGGGCGGAACCACCACGACCCACTCGCGCAGCGACACCTCGCGCACCACGCCCTCGCGCGTGTAGGGATCTCGTGCGACGAGCTCGCGTGCCTCCGCCTCGCTGGGCGCCTCGTACACGAGCACGGCCCCGGCATCGCCCTGCAGCGGGCCGCTCATCCTGATCCGCCCCTGCGCGAACAGGTCCGCGACGTACTCGCGATGCTCGGGTCGCACCGCGAGTCGCTGCTCGTCGCCCGGCTCCATCGCGATCTCTCGAATGTAGGTCGGCATCTGGTGCTCCGTGGTCGCTGGCCGTGCTGCAGTCGATCATGCCGGATCCCGCACGATCGCGTCGCGGCGCGACGAGCTTGTGGGACGAGCTTCCGGTTCTCGCAGCAGCGGTCGCCTCGCCGGCGGATACCGTCGGGCCGTCCGGCCACGTCCACGAGGTGCCCATGCCGCCCCGCACCGTCCCGATACGAGTCTCGATTGCAGCCGTCGCGGTCGCAGCGTTCACCGCCGCGGTCGCGTCGCTGGTCGTCGTCGCCCATCCCGCAGCAAGCGCTGCCCGAACGGTCTCGCCACGTGTGATCAACGGCACGAGCGTCGGCACGACCGCCTACGACTCGCGCTGGCGATGGATGGCTGCGATCGAGGCGGAGTCGGCCGGCGGCACCACGCTCTGCGGCGGCGTGCTGATCGATCGCAGGACGGTGCTCACCGCGGCGCACTGCACCTACACGCCGAACGGCGCGCTCGCTGCTGCCGGGTCGATGACCGTGATCCTCGGCCAGCGGGTGAAGGGCACCGCGACCGGCGAGCGGATCGGAGTCGCCTCGATCACGCGCAACCCGGGCTTCAGTCGCAGCACGATGCGAAACGACGTGGCGGTGCTGCGACTGCAGCGCGATCCAATCGTGTCGGTCGCGCCGCTGCAGCTCACGAGCCTCGCCGACGAGTCGTGGTGGGGCGCCGGCTCCGGTCGCGCAGTCGGGAGCGACCTGGTCGGGCCGTGGATCGCGGGCTGGGGTGCCACCACGTGGAACGGGTCGGGGTTCCCGAGCACGCTCCAGGAGGCGAAGCTGCCGATCGCGAGCGACGCGGCGTGCGGCTCGCTGCGTGCGCCCGGCCACGGGTCGACGTTCGATCCGAACACGATGGTCTGCGCGGGGTCGCCGTCGAACGTGACGGGCAACGGGATCGATGCCTGCCAGGGCGACAGCGGCGGTCCGCTGATGGTCGGCAACGGGTCCGGGCAGTGGCGGCTGGTGGGCCTGACCAGCTGGGGGCGCGACTGCGGTGGCGCGTACTACGGCGTGTACACGCGCATCGGTCGGTTCGTGGCGTGGATCGATCCGCTGCGGTACGAACCACTCGCTGCGCCGCTGCAGCCCACGACCGATCCGAGCGCGCCGCCCCCTGGCTCCACGCCACCGGCTTCCACCGCGGCGCCGGGCGCGACCCCGCCGACGGGAGGCGACGACGGTTCGGGCACGCCCGCGCCACCGGCGAGCAGTGGATCGGGAGCGGCCGGTGGCGGAGGGGCGCCCAGCCCGACGGCGCCCGCGCCTGCCGCAAGCCAGATCGGCCCGCTCGTGGCTGCACCCGGCGCGAGCACGGGCTCGACGGGCAACCGACGACCGTGGATGCCCCGTTCGGTTCGCGTGCGGGCGGTTCGATCGGGTGCGGTCGTGCTGTGGTGGCGTGCATCGCGCGACCTCGATGGGCGGGTCGTGGGATATCGGGTGCTGGTGCGAGGGGCGAGCGGGCGCTGGCGGGTGCTCGTCACGACCCGGAGGACCCGCGTGGCGCTCGGCCCCGGGCGACTGCGTCATGCTGCGGTGCACCACCGCGTGCTGCTGCGCGTACAGGCGTTCGACAATCGTCGCGCGCGGTCACGCGCATCGGTTGTGGTGCGGGTCCGGGTGCGTTGAGTTAGGTATTTCTCCCCGTAGTGGAGATGCGCGACCGGGCGTACGGTGGTCACATGGAAGCTGTGCCTGCAACCGGATCGAGGGGGATCGCACCATGTGCTCGTGCGCTGGCATGACCCCGAGCTCGTTGCCCGGCCAGGCGCCGGTGAAGCAGCCCACCACGCAGACCGCCGGTGGCGGCCCGACCACTGCTGCGGCGCCGCAGCTTGCCGAGGTCGTCGCGGCGCTCGCGAGCGCGGTCGAGAAGCTGTCGGCCGCCGTCCAGGCGCTTGCCGGCGCGTCGGGCATCACGGCGCAGCCGACGGGCACCGCAC
>JAGQUL010000356.1:0-4154 GCA_020438525.1 Thermoleophilia bacterium
CGCCTGCGGGCGTCGCGCCCTTGCGGTGCACGACCAGCTCGCGACCGTCGTGCTCCTCGAGCCACGCGAAGTTGTGGTGGTTCTCCACGCTCGTGAGCACCTTCGCCTTGAGCGCGGTGCGCACGCGCTCGTGGATCACCCAGTGGCACGCCGACGCGAAATCGCCCATCAGGTTCATCGCGTACCAGTAGGCGCGACCCTCGTCGGAGTCCATGTCGAGCCATGCGAGGTGCGCGAGCTCGTCGGGCAGCGTCGGGTGCAGCTCGCGGGCGAGCCTGGAGAAGTGGCCCGCGACCATCGCGCCCGGCCCGCGCGAGCCGGAGTGCGACATCAGCGCCAGGTAGGTGCCCGGCTCGAGGCCGAGGTCGGGCTCGGTGAGGGTGAGCTCGCCGAACTCGACGAAGTGGTTGCCCGATCCTGAGGTGCCGAGCTGGGCGGCTGCCTTCTCGCGCAGGTTGCGCAGCAACTGCAGCTCGGTCCAGCGACCTGAGTCGAGCACGTCGTGGTCGAGACGGTCCTTGGCGTTGAGCACGGCGCCGGTGCCGAATGCGGTCTCGCGCAGGAGCGTCTTCTCGTAGCGGTCCTTGCTGCCGCGCAGGGTCGCGGGGTCGATGTCGAGCACGGTGAGCTTCATCCGGCAGGCGATGTCCACGCCGACCGCGTACGGAATCACGGTGCCCTCGGTGGCGAGCACGCCGCCGATCGGCAGGCCGTAGCCGCGGTGCGCGTCGGGCATCAGCGCGCCGCGAACGGTGCTCGGCAGGCGCATCGAGTTCGCCATCTGTTCGAGCGCGCCGGGATCGGCGTCTGCGCACCAGCTCGCATACGGCGCGGGCTCCTCGCGCTCGGTGAACGGCGCAGGCAGCGCCGCTTCCCGCGCTGCCTCTTCGACGAGCGCTGTAGCCAGCGCGCCGACGAGCGGATGCTCGAGATGCGTGTCGGGTGCATCGATCGCATCGCGCACCAGCGCGAGCGCCCCGCTGCGCCCGACCTGGTCCTCGGCTGCCTTCGCCGCGGCGAGCGCGATCCCGAAGATCGGACCGTGCTCGATGCCCAGCCCGGTGAGGTCGTTGCCGGTGATGGTGGTGTCGATGTTCGTGGTCATTCGTGGTTTCCTCATTCGAGTGGCACAAGAGGGGCGAGGGACGGGAGTTGCACCCGCATCCACCCGGATCACAACCGGGGACTCTGCTGTTGAGCTACCCACGCCAGGCAGTGGCGCACGTCAGAAGGGTGGCGTCCGGCGACAAGGTGGGCGCTGACAGCACGGACCCGTCGCCTACGGATGCTTCGGAGCCGGGGTCGGCACGGCGGCACGCGACGAAGCCCGGACATCGATTCCGGGCTGGGGCTTCAGCGGCTGTTCAAGCAGACGTGCCATGGCTCTGCGATTCACCGTAGCGGGGACGGGCCACGTGGTCAACCGAACGCCGACGTCGTGCGCTACCGTGGGTCGTGGCAAGCCGCCGTGTCGCGCTCCGTGTCTTCCGGGGACAGCTACTCCGCACGCGGGCGGTATTGACACCGTAGTGGCAGCGCGGTGCCCGGAATCTGATTATCGCCAATGCAACTCACGTCACGTGGACGCAATTTGAGGGGAAACGCGGAACGCCCGCATGCGCGGGCGTTCCGGTCCCGGAGATCGATTCGTACGCAGTGGTACGCTCCGCGACTTGCCGTCGCTCATCGTAGCGGAGTTCTCGGCGACGTGGACCCGACGGGATTCGAACCCGCATCTCCGGGATGGCAAGTCGCGGTGTGCTGCCAATTGCACCACGGGCCCGTCGCCTGACGAGCCATTGGCCTGACTCGCTGGAGAAAGCGTTCCAGGAGAAATGTCACGAGACTCGCGCACATTGCAACGACTTCGTGCCAACTTCGTCACGGGGTCGTGACACGTCGCTGCCGCGGCTGGTCGGCGACTTGCACGTTGAGGTGCTGTAGACGGGTATCGGGCCGCTTCGGGGAGAGTTCACGACTCAACGAGCGACGGCCGCCCGAAAGCGGCCGCCGCAGTAGTCCAGCAAGGCTGGACGCCGCTCTAGCGTGATCACATCGTAGCGTGTGGATTCGTGCCCCTGCCGGGAATCGAACCCGGGCCTCCGATTCCGCTAAAGCGGCGTCCTCTCCACTGGACTACAGGGGCACGTTCCAGTGTTCGGGAACGTGAACGAAGGCTCGGAAAACGCATTTCGTCGAAGGTGTGACCAGATGCGCGCAGTTCGTCACGACTTCGTGCCAACATCTGCGCAGGTCTGTGACGATCACGTGCACCGCGGTGAACGGATCGTCATTCGTCGACGACGAGCTGTGCTTCAGCCGCTCGTAGAGCATCGATCGCTGGGACGTTTGCCACGTCGAGCAGGATGTCAGGAGTTATTCCGCGGAGATCGTAGGGGCCTCCGGCTCCACGGGTCGTATGGGTAGGCAGACACCAACTCGTGCCGGTTCCGGGGAGCGGGTAGTTGATCACGTTGCCCCAGTCGACACAGCCTGCACTAGGGGTGCCGATCACGGTAGCGCCGAGCGCCTGTCGAAGTGCGATGGTCGAGCTCTCTGCCGACGATCCGGTGCCGCGGTCGATGAGCGCGACCGCCTTCGCAGCGATGCGTCGGGGCCCGCGTCCGATGAGAGAAAGCGGCACTTCGTCGACGCCGGTCGCATCCCCGGAAAGCGCGGTGAGCTGTTCGCCGACTCCACGTGACACGTCGATCATCGTGAAGTGATCGGGATGTGCTGCAGCCAGTCGTCGAGCCTCGTGCCGTCCAATCATGGCGGCAGCAGCTGTGAGTTGGTTCGACTCGTCGATCAGCCGCCCGGGGCCGGTGCGGCGAACCAGGCTTCCGATCGGGACGTCATCGATGATCGAGCGCTCGATCCAGTTGCAGATGAAGCTGTCGTCGCCGCCCGGGCACCCGCGAAAGTCGAAGACGACGGTCGTCGTTTCGTCGGGGACGGTCCATGTGGCGAACGCCTCGAGGCGTTCTCGATCAGCTTGCTCGGTGTACCAGAGGCGGCGGACCCGAACGATCGACACGTCGTCGATCTGCTCGATTTCGATCGCCGGCCCAGAATCGGCATTCGCCGAGATCGGGCTCCGCGCGAGACGTGGCTTGAGATGGCCGTCCAGGAACAGTTCGGCAAGCTCCCGGCCCAGGTCAACGCAGAGCGCGGCGACTGTCAGTCGCTCACGACCGACGGTCTTGGACCGGTGGTCCTCGATGGTCTCGCGCACACCTGCGCGAATGCTCGGATCGATTTCGCATCCGATGTGGCGCTCGACCAGCAGCGATTCGAGCGCGTCGAGATCGGCCACCGCTTCAGCGCCGGTGATCTCACGCTCTGGGTCCGCGCCTCGCTGATCCGGCGCTGGCAGCGGGTCGAGCACATCATTGAACACCCACCGGTGACCACCGGCCTCGGACGGATCCAGATATGTGTCTTGGCGCAACATGGGCGAGGAGCATAGATGCGTCGAGCGCGGTAGGGGCGATCTCGTGTTCGCGGATGGCCGCGGTAACTCGAGCATGTTCATGCCAACGAGCGACGGCCGCCCGAAAGCGGCCGTCGCGGTCATCCAGCGATGCTGGACACCGTACTCACGTGGCCTCAGCATAGCGTGCGTTCGTGCCCCCGCCGGGAATCGAACCCGGGCCTCCGTTTCCGTGAGTACGGCGTCCTCTCCACTGGACTACAGGGGCACGTTCCAGTGCTCGGGAACGTGAACGAAGGCTCGGGAAAAGCATTTCGTTGAAGGTGTGACGAGATGCGCGCAGTTCGTCACGACTTCGTGCCAACCTCTGCGCAGGTCTGTGACGATCACGTGCACCGCGGTGAACGCGTCGGCCCTTCATTCGCAGTGAAGGGGCGCGGGTGCCGACTGACACAGTTCTGTGACGAAGCCGTTCCACAATTGTCACCAAGCCTGCGTGCCGGACGCTCCCGGCCCTGACGAAGTGCAAGCACGGCGGTCCCACGTGGATTTCCTGCGGGGCTGAAACCAGGCGGAGTCGCTTCTTCACTTGCCCTGATAGCTCGTCGAGCGTCGCATGGAGCGTGACCGTGCCATCCGGGTTGACAGGTCGGCCAATGGCTCGGTGGATCAACGGTGTTGCTGTGAGTAAGAATGCCGGGCTATGAATTCGCACCCGCAC
>JAGQUL010000356.1:4202-6489 GCA_020438525.1 Thermoleophilia bacterium
GTTCTCACGGCAATGATCGTTGCCGTGTCGATGACCTTCATCGACCAAACCATCGTGTCGGTTGCGGCCCCGACAATTCAGGCGCACCTCGGGCTGACAAGTACGGGCATGCAGTGGGCGGTCAATGCGTACCTGCTGGCGCTGGCAGCGTGCTTCGCCTTCGGTGGACGGCTTGCCGACACCGTCGGTCATCGCACCACAGTCACATGGGGTGTGATCATCTTCGCAGCGGCGTCCCTGATGTGCGGCCTCACGCCGACGGGCAGGCTGGCCGAGGCATGGCTCGTCACCTTTCGGATCGTGCAGGGCGTCGGTGGGGCGATCATGTTCCCAGCTGCCCTGGCGATTGTCGTTCAGACTTTCGAGCTGCGACAGCGCGGGCGCGCTCTGGCGTTGTTCTTCGGCGTTGCAGGTGGTCTCACCTCCGTGGGGCCGGCACTGGGCGGATTCCTCACCGAGTGGCAGTGGCGAGCGATCTTCTGGATCAACCTCCCGGTTGCCGTGATTGCCCTTGTGTTGATTTCGGTGGCCAGGCCGGTCACTGAACATCGTCCGGCGCCGATGGACTATCGCGGCTTCGTGGCGATCGCCACCGGCATTGCGCTCAGCATCGTGGGATTTCAACAGTCTGGCGTATGGGGATGGCACGACGCTCGAACAATTCTTTGCGTCGTCGGTGGCGCAGCGGTGTTGATCGCGTTCGCGTTGCTCGAGCGAGGCGTCACGTCGCCTCTGATCGACGTTCGGATCTTTGCGAATCGGTCGTTCCTCGTCCAGAACCTCGTGCTGGCGGTGTCCAGTACCGTGTTCATTCCGGTCTTCTTCTTCGCCAGCGAGTATGCGCAGATCTCGCTCGGTGAATCTGCCTCCGAGGCCAGCCTCATACTGCTCTACCTGTTCATCGGCTTCGTGATCGCCGCGCAGATCGGCGGGCGGATCCTCGATCGGCGCGGGGCCAAGCCGACCGTCGTGTTCGGTTGCGCGCTTGCGGCTGTCGGATTCGAACTCTGGGCGCGAAAGGTGACGGGCCTCGACCTTGGCCAGCAGGTGCCGCTCGTCATCATGACGGGCGCGGGCATGGGCTTCATGCTCGGCCCTGCCACTACCGATGCCGTCAATCGAGCGTCGCGACTGTCGTACGGTGAGGCTACGGGCATAACGCAGACCGTTCGCAACTATGCGGCGAGCTTGGGCATCGCGGCGCTCGGCAGCCTGCTCGTCGTGCAGATGAAGTCGCGGCTCACTGGCTCGCTCGTCGCACGCGGCCTGCCGCATGCGCGGGCCGCCGCCCAGGCGAAGACGCTCTCGCAAGCGCATGGCACGGGCGGACCCATCCCGCATTTCGTGCGGCTCGACTTCGCCTACGCCACCAGATCCGTATTCGAGGCCATGGCGGTCATCATGGCCGTGTCCGCGGTCATCGCGTTCGTCGGGCTCAAGCATGGCACGCAGGAAGCGTAGGTGTTGCAAGGAACCCCGTCGGTAATCAGTTGTCGGCGACGCCGCCCGGTCCGCCGACACCCGCGGGTCCGCATCCGCTTGGCGAGACGGCAGCGACCTCGTCACGCCTTCATCTCCTCAGGAGTATCGGCCCCGGAACCATCGCATCTCAGAGGGTCACAGTGCGATCGGCTACCATTCATGTCATTGGTGCACAGTCGCGCTGAATCGCACCGTGGAGTGCGTGCGGTTCCGCGGACAGCTGAGGCCAGGGCCGTGAGCCCTTACTCGGATTTCTTCAGAGAGCTCGACTTCGCTCTGCATCGTGCGCGATCGATGCTCCATGCGCACCCCGCTCTCATTCGGGGTGACCGTATGTACGTGGACCTTCGGTCTGGAAGAGCCTGAGCAGTGCCAAGCCATTTCACTACTCGCAATGCCGTCGACCGCGACCTTCGGTAGCCAATCGCTACCCATCCGATCCCCGCAGTAGAATGCGGGATATGTCGTCGTCCGCCCCGGAATTCTCGCACCTGCACGTCCACTCGGAGTACTCGATCCTGGACGGCGCCAATCAGATCGGGCCGATGATCGATCGCGCGTGCGAGTGCGGGATGCAGCACGTGGGGCTCACCGACCACGGCACGATGGCCGGCACGCTCGAGCTGTACCGCAAGGCCACCGGCGCCGGCATCAAGCCGGTGATGGGCATGGAGGCGTACCTCACGCAGGACCAGAAGGTTCGCGCGCTGGAGGACGGCAAGCGAAGCGAGACCACCCACCTCACGCTGCTCGCGCAGGACAACGTGGGCTGGCAGAACCTGATGTCGCTCTCCAGCCAGGCGTG
>JAGQUL010000357.1:0-1933 GCA_020438525.1 Thermoleophilia bacterium
CTCAAGTTCGATCCGGAGGCCAAGGAGCTCGACGGCGTGAAGCTGTCGGTCTCGAAGTTCGGCGACTCATCGGCGATGCAGGTCGGCGACCCGGTGGTGGCGATCGGCAACCCGTTCGGGCTCGACCGCACGCTCACGACCGGCGTGGTGAGCGCGCTGCAGCGCAACATCCCGTCGCTCAACGACTTCTCGATCAGCGACGTGATCCAGACCGACGCGGCGGTGAACCCCGGCAACTCCGGCGGTCCGCTGCTCAACGCGAGCGGCGAGGTGATCGGCGTGAACAGCCAGATCTCGACCGAGGGCGGCGGGTTCGACGGCATCGCGTTCGCGATCCCGAGCAACACCGTGTCGAAGGTCGCGAAGGAGCTGATCAAGAACGGCTCGATCGACTACGCGTGGCTCGGCGTGGAAGGCGGCGAGCTGACGAGCGACCTGGCCGACCAGCTCGACGTGAAGGTCGACTCGGGCGTGTACATCGCCAACGTCACGAAGGGCTCGCCGGCCGACAAGGCGGGGCTCGAGGGCGGGCGACGGCTGCAGGACGTGAACAGCGGCGAGACGGTCGTGCAGGGCGGCGACATCATCGTCAAGTTCGACGGCAAGGAGGTGTCGAGCATGACCGAGCTCGGCACGATCGTGTCCGACCACGAGCCGGGCGACAAGGTCGACGTCGAGTACATCCGCGACGGCAAGCAGCGATCCACGACCGTGACGCTCGGCGAGCGACCGTCCGACTCGAGCTCGAGCAGCAGCAGCGACGGCAGCGGCGGCTGATCCGGGCCCGGCCACGCGGGTGGACGGGGGCGGCCAGCGCCGAGCGAAGCTGCGCGTGAGGCGGCGCGCGGCGGGCGACAACAGGGGTGATGAGCCCCATTCGCCCGACGATCCCGGGATCGATCCCGGAGCCGAGCGCCGCCGATCGGCTGCGCATGCAGCGACGCGTGGGCCGAACCGGGGGCAAGCGCAAGGACGAGCACAACATCCCGCGCGAGTCACACCGCGGGAAGCTGCCGAAGATGCACCTGACGTTCCTGGATGGATCGAAGGTCGGCAAGTTCGGACAGCCGATGCTGCGACCGATCGCCAAGGGTGGCAGCGAGGCGAAGGACCAGGCGAAGGCGGCCGCCGAGAACCTGCGGATGATCGACGGGATGCTGCGCGAGCGCTGGAACCGCGCCGGCTGGGACGATCGCGGCGGCGACCTGACGGTCGTGGTCAACCAGGTGGCGATGGGCGGCAACGCGTACTTCATGGGCCTGCCGAACGGCGGCGGGCAGATGGGGATCGGCACGAAGGACCCGCGGATCGGATTCCGCATGAGCCCGGCGCACTCTCCGTCGATCCTGTTCCACGAGCTCGTGCACGGGATCGTGGGCTCGGAGATCGTGAACATGCCGCGCCGCGTGGAGCCGTACCTGCGGATGCGCGACTTCTCGGCGGTCAACGAGTCGGTCGCGGACGTGATCAGCACCGGCATGCTCAAGACCGACTGGCGCAACGGCCAGGAGATCCGCGGCGGCGCGCCGCTGCGTGACCTCGCCGATCCGTCGATCCCGAAGTGGACGCCGGCCGTGCGCAAGGACCCCGGTCTCGAGGAGCACTCGCTGAGCGGGATCCTGAGTCGCGCGGCGGTGATCGCCGCCGACAAGGCCGGCAGCACCAACGCGGTGGTCGACGCCTGGTACGCGGCGGTCGACCGACACTTCCGCAGCGAGCTGCTGCGCGCCGACGAGCCCGGCGCCGGGCGAGCGATCGGCGCGTGGGTGCGCGCCACGATGCGCGGCGCCGAGCAGGTCGGCGGCAAGGACAGCAAGCTCGTGAAGGCGGTGCGCGAAGGCTGGCGCAAGGTGGGGCTGGGCGTGTACGCGAGCAAGGCGCAGCTCAAGAAGGGCGCGCTGCCGGCGAACCCCAGGTAGTCGTCGTCTCGTCG
>JAGQUL010000357.1:2070-2768 GCA_020438525.1 Thermoleophilia bacterium
GAGTGGGTGAAGTGCCTGCGGGGCCACGGCGGAATGCGGGGTTGCACAGGGTCGTGTCAGGCCGCCCTTACGCGCGGTGCGCTAGTGGCGCCGAACCGGCTCCCCATGCGGGGTTTTTCCGATACGATCCCTGTGTGCAATCGCAGGCTGCGGATTTCCCGAGCTGCGATTGCGGACAATCCGCACCTTCCCCGAGCCCCTTAGGAGCTGACCGGCAATGGCCGACCTCGTCATCAAGAACCTGCACGTGAGCGTGGAGGACAAGGAGATCCTCCGCGGCATCGACCTGACCGTCCGCCAGGGCGAGATCCATGCACTCATGGGTCCGAACGGCAGCGGCAAGTCGACCCTCTCCTACGCGCTGATGGGTCATCCCAGCTACGAGATCACCGAGGGTGAGGTCACCTTCGACGGGCAGGACCTGCTCGATCTCGAGGTCGACGAGCGCGCGCGCCTCGGTCTGTTCCTGGCGTTCCAGTACCCGCAGGCCGTGCCGGGCGTGAGCGTCACCAACTTCCTGCGCATGGCGGTCAACGCGCATCGCGGCGTGACCGGCGACGGGCGCAGCGACGATCCGGACGCGCCGAAGCCGATCAAGATTCCCGAGTTCCGCAAGCAGCTCGAGGCGGCGATGGGCCTGCTCAAGGTCGATCGCGACCTGATCCGCCGCTACCTCAACGACGGCTTCTCCGGCGGCG
>JAGQUL010000358.1 GCA_020438525.1 Thermoleophilia bacterium
AGCGGATGCGCCACGATCGCGTAGTGCGCGCCGCGCTCGACCAGGAACGGCGAGTCGTGGTCGCCGACCAGCTCGCAGAGCAAGCAGCGACCGTCGATGCCACGCACCCCGTGCGTGAGCCGCTGCGCGTGGTGGTCGGCGGGCACGCTCACGAGCTGCGCGTGCACGTGCGGGAGCGACGCGCCCGCCTCGACGCCGTCGTTGACGAACGCATGCACGTAGCGGCCCGGTCGCTCAGCAGCGTGGGGCCGCTGCAGCAGCAGCTCGATGCCCGCCTCCAGCTCCGGCAGCGTCAGCTGCCGCCACGCGGTCACGTGTCGGGGCGACGGGACGAGCACCTCGTGCGGATCGGTCAGCGGAAACAGGTTCGGAAACGCGCGCGCGGACCAGCTCGAGCCCTGCGCGTCGGCGTCCTCGAGCACGTGCGTGCGGGCATCCACCCGCCCGGTCTCCGGCGGCGTGACCGCCTCGTTTCCGGGACAGAACGGGCATCCGCTCGGCCGCGGGCCGAGCCGCTCGGAGCGACCGGGAGCGACGAGCCGCAGGTCACCGGTGATCGGGTCCTCGTGCAGCGCCATCAGGAGTCTCCCGACGCCTCGATCCGGATCCCACCGGCCGCCTCGAGCAGGTTCATCGGAATCGGGAACACCGTCGTCGTGTTGGCCTCCGCACCGATCTCCACGAGCGTCTGCAGGTAGCGCAGCTGCAGCGCGCCCGGACTCGCGGCCATCACGTCCGCGGCCTCGCCGAGCCGCGTCGACGCCTGGAACTCGCCCTCCGCCGCGATCACCTTCGCGCGTCGCAGGCGCTCGGCGATCGCCTCGTTCGCGAGCGCGCGCCGCATCTCGTCGGGGATCTCCACGTCCTTGACCTCGACGATCGCGACCTTCACGCCCCACGGCGCGGTCTGTCCGTCGATCACTTCCTGCAGTCGATCGTTGATCTGGTCGCGTTCGCCGAGCAGCTGGTCGAGCGTGTGCTGGCCGAGGATCGCGCGCAGGCTCGTCTGCGATACCTGGCTGGTCGCGTACATGAAGTCGACGTTGCGGGTGATCGCCGCGTGCGCATCCACGACCCGGAACAGCACCACCGCCGTGACCGTCGTCGAGACGTTGTCGCGCGTGATCACCTCCTGCGGCGGCACCTGCAGCGTCACCACGCGCGTGTCGACCTTCCGCATCCGGTCGATCAGCGGGATCAGCAGGATCAGGCCGGGGCCCTTCACGCCCGGCAGCGCGCGACCCAGCCGCAGGATCACAGCGCGCTCCCACTCGTTGAGGATCCGCACGCTCGCCGCAGCGAGCAGCACGAACAGCACCAGGATGATGATTGCGATGGTCATGGCGTTGCGGCCTCCTCGACCGGTTCCACGTCGTGTGGATCGTCCCCTGCGGCCGGCGCGACGCGCACGACCAGTCCATCAACTTCCAGCACCCGCGCACGAGTTCCTGCCACGAGCTCGGACTCGCTGCGCGCCTGCCACAGCTCCCCGTCGACGAACACCGACCCGGGCGCCGTCGGCGCGACGCTGCGTCGCACGATCCCGACGCTGCCGACGATCGCGGCCGCATCGTTGGGGCGCGCGAACCGGCGTGCCTGCACCGCCTTGCGCAGCACGAGCATGAAGAACGCGCCGATCGACACCGCGACGCCTGCGGCGAGCAGCGGCGACACGCCGTAGCCGCTGCTGTCGTCGAACAGCAGCAGCGCGCCGAGCAGCATCGCGACCGCACCGCCCGCGCCGAGCACGCCACCTCCGGGCGCGGCAGCTTCCGCCGCGAACAGCGCGGCGGCGAGCACCAGCATCGCGATCCCCGCGCCGCTCGCCGGCAGCACGCTCAGCCCGAACAGCGCTACGAGCAGGCAGATTCCGCCCACCACGCCCGGCAGCACGACCCCTGGGTGGGTGATCTCGAACGCCAGGCCGATCAGGCCCGCGCCAAACAGCAGGTACAGCAGGTTCGGGTCGATGAGCTTCTTGAGCACCCGCAGCGTCCATGGAACGTCCATCCGGTCGATCGACGCATCCGCGAGGCGCAGCGTCAGGTCCTTCGGCTGCACCGTCGCACCGTCGCTCTGGCCAAGCAGGTCCCGAACGTCGGTCGCGACGTACTCGACCACGCCCAGCTCGAGCGCGTCGCTCACCCCGACGTTCCGCGCCTCTCGGATCGCGTCCTCGGCGAACTGCTCGTTGCGGTCACGCTCCTCTGCGAGCTGCGTGATCCGCGCCACGGCATCGTTCACGACCTTCCTGCGCAGGTCCTCGGGCAGCTCCTCGCCGTTGCCCTGGATCGGCGTTGCCGACCCGATGTTCGTGCCGGGCGCCATCGCCGCGATGTCGGACGCGTAGGTGATGAACACGCCGGCGCTCGCGGCCCGCCCTCCGCTCGGCGACACGTACACGTAGACCGGCAGCGGGCTGTCGACGATCCGCTTGACGATGTCGTCCATCGACGTCGAGAGCCCACCCGGCGTGTCCAGCTCGAACACCACCGCGTCGTAGGAGTCCTGCTCGGCGCGATCGAGCACCCGCTCCACGAACTCCGCCATCACCGGATCCACCGCATCGGTGAGCGGCGCGGTGAGCACCCGCCCGTCGCCGCGCTCGGGAACGCGGGTCGCCGCGCCCGCTCGAGCAGCGCCCAGCGCAGCCAGCACGAGCAGCATGAGGGTCGCGAAGAGGACTGCCACGGGCAGGATACGAGGGGCGAGCGCGCGCACGAGCATGTCCTACCCGCAGCGGAAGGCATGCAAGCAGGATCCGTTCGTGGATGGTCACGCATCCTGATCGATCGTGCACGCATGCGATCCGACCGCTACAGTGCTGGGCATGCGCCGCCGCACCCGCATCGTGCTCGTCCTGCTGCTCACCGCGCTGCTGACCGTCGCCGCCTTCGCCGCGCTCGCGGTCGCAGCCGACCAGGCCCGCGACGTGGACATCGCCGACGTTGCGGTGGGCGGGCTCGGCCGCTCGGGCGGTCGCGACCACTCCAGCGCGATCGCGCTGCCGCTGCGCGCGGACCTGCTCGGCGCGAGCTGGACCGGCAGCGCCGGCTC
>JAGQUL010000052.1:0-1951 GCA_020438525.1 Thermoleophilia bacterium
CCGAAGACGCCAAGATCGTTCTCGCTGACGGCCAGCCGACCAATGGAACTGCGAATCGCGCCAAGGTGCTTGCCGCTGTCAACGGTGGTGCGATCCAGGCCGAGGACTACCGTGCTCTCGGGCGCGATGAACGTCGCGAGCTGTTCAAGCAGCACAGCGTCCTCTACATCTACCACAACCTCATCGACGCCACGGGCGACAAGCCAGGCACCGAACGCAACGTGTTCGAAGCCGTTGAGCAGTCGCTCCGTCAGCTTGTCGAGCTGGTGAAGATGGCAGTGAGCGCCAATGCCACGAACGTCTTCGTTGCCGCCGACCACGGTTTCCTGTACCAAGACGATGCACTTGCAGACCAGTACTACCTGTCCGAGGCGCCGCAGGGCGACAAGTTGCTCGTCAAGAACAGGCGCTACGTCCTTGGACATGGGTTGAAGAACGACAGCGCCTTCACGAAATTCACGGCATCCGCGCTCGGCCTAGGCGGCGACCTAGAGGTGCAGGTGCCCAAGTCGATCCACCGGCTCAAGCTCGCCGGGGGCGGCGCTCGGTTCGTGCACGGCGGCGCAACGTTGCAAGAGGTAGTCGTGCCAGTCCTCGCCATCAACAAGAAGCGGGCGAGCGATACGCGGCAGGTCAACGTCAGCGTGATGCCAGAGACGGACAAGATCACTACGGGACAGATCGTGGTGCGAATGTTCCAGTCCGAGCCGGTGAGCGACAAGGTGCAGGCTCGGACGCTGCGCGCCGGCCTCTACGTCGAGGGCGTTCTGATCTCCAACGACCCGCCGCCGGCTCTGACGTTCGACTCCTCGTCCACCGATCAACGCGACCGCTATCAGAGCGTCACGCTCCTGCTCAACCAGGACGCGGACGACTACAACAACCGAGTCGTAGAGTTTCGGCTCGAAGAGCAGATCCCCAATACGAACAAGTGGCGCACCTACGAGAAGGCGCTCTACACGCTGAAGCGCTCGTTCACGAGCGATTTCGACTTCTGAGGAAGCTGACATGACGAGCACGATCAACAGCCATACGGCATCAAAGCGGCAAACCGAGCTCGACAGGAAAATCAACGAGCACTTCGCCGGATTCGTCGTCCGCAAGGATCTCGTGAAGGCGGTCAAGGGCAACGCCATCGTGCCGTCATACGTCCTGGAGTACCTGCTGGGGCAGTACGCGGCATCGGACAACGAGGCAACGATTCAGGCTGGCATCGAATCGGTGCGCAAGATCCTCGCCGATCACTACGTTCACCGAAATCAGTCCGAGCTCGTGAAGTCGACGATTCGCGAACGCGGACGCTATAAGGTGATCGACAAGGTCACGGTCTCGCTCAACGAGAAAGACGACGTCTACGAGGCTGAGTTCGCGAACCTTGGAATCAAGCAAGTACTCGTAGAGGCGGCAACCATCAAGGCGCATCCGAAGCTGCTGGTCGGTGGGGTGTGGTGCATCTGCGACATCGAGTACTTCCACAGCGACAGCCCGAAGACGGTGCCGTGGATCCTCGGTTCGATCAAGCCGATCCAGCTCTCGAACTTCGACTTCGATGCGTACACCGACGCGCGCGCCAAGTTCACCACGGACGAGTGGATCGACTTGCTGATCCAGTCGATCGGGTTCGATCCGGAGAAGTTCGGACGCCGTGCGAAGCTCCTGCAGCTCGTGCGACTCATCCCATTCGTTGAGCGTAACTACAACCTGGTGGAGCTCGGGCCGAAGGGCACGGGCAAGTCGCATATCTTCTCGGAGTTCTCTCCACACGGGATGCTCATCTCCGGCGGTGAGGTCACGGTTCCGAAGCTGTTTGTCAACAACTCCAATGGCCGGATCGGCCTCGTCGGCTATTGGGACGTCGTCGCGTTCGACGAGTTCGCCGGCAAGAAGAAGCGCACTGACCGGGCGCTCGTCGACATCATGAAGAACTACCTGGCGAACAAGTCCTTCTCGC
>JAGQUL010000052.1:2019-3088 GCA_020438525.1 Thermoleophilia bacterium
AAGCACTCGGACCTGTTCGACGAGCTGCCTGAGAGCTACCACGACTCAGCGTACCTCGATCGCTTGCACTTCTACATCCCCGGATGGGAAGTCGACACCATCCGCAGCGAGATGTTTTCCGAGGGCTACGGCTTCGTCGTCGACTACATCGCCGAGGTGCTCAAGTCGATGCGGAGCGCGGATTTCTCGGATCGCTACCAAGCGCACTTCACTTTGGGATCCGACATCTCGACTCGAGACCGTGACGGGATTCACAAGACCATTTCTGGCCTGATGAAGATCCTCTACCCGCACGGCGAGGCCAGCCAGGACGAGATAGAAGAGCTGCTCCGCTTCGCAATCGAGGGCCGCAAGCGAGTCAAGGACCAGATTCTCCGTATTGACTCGACGATGTCCGAGGTCAACTTCGGGTATCACGACACGTCCGAACAATGGCACGCCGTAACTACGCTTGAAGAAGACGAATACCCGATCTACTACGGCAAGTCCCATGATCGGGCGGCGGGTAGTGACGAGGATACGGCAGGGGAGCCGGACGCTGGAGCTGCCCAGGCGACGGTAGTTGAGAGCGCGCCGCCGGCGCTGTTTGAAGGGCACCGATCGTTCCACGAAAACCAGCGTGGTGTTTCGTACGAAGAGATATTGCTTCCGTACCTGCGGGGCGCGACCGAAATCACCCTGGTTGACCCCTACATTCGCATGCCGCACCAGGGGCGGAATCTCGTCGACCTCCTCGCGTTACTGGCGAGCGCGAAGGATCCTGCCGACGAGATCAGCTTCGAGCTCGTGACCAAAGAGGATACCGGCGAGTTCCAGCAGCAGCATGTCTACATGCTGGCCGATATCACGCAGAGCGCGGCAGCGGTAGGCATCAAGTTCGACGTGCGTTTCGATGAGGCCATCCACGACCGATCGATCACGACCGATACCGGCTGGAACATCCAGCTAGGTAGAGGGCTCGACATCTTCCAGAAGGGGTCAGGCAGCCAGTTCGACCTCGGCTCCCGCCGCCAGGAGTTCCGTCAGGTCTTCGCCTTCGGCGTCACTTACATTCACGAGGAGAGCTGAC
>JAGQUL010000053.1:0-2903 GCA_020438525.1 Thermoleophilia bacterium
GGTCGTCGTCATGCCCTCTGCGCCCGCAGCCATCGGCATCGCGTGCGTGGCCCGGGTTCGCGCCGCGGCCGCGAGCCGCTCGCGGTGCGCCTCGAGCGCGGCTTCCGGCAGCTTCCACTTCGTGGACAGGGTCGCGCCGCACGCCGAGCATGCCGCGCTGAGCACGACGGTCTCGCCGTTGAGCAGCTCGTTGCGGAATGTCGCAGGGCGGAACACCACCGCTCCGCCGCAGCCGTCGTGTGTTCCCTTGAGGGTGGTCGGTACCGACACGTTCGAATGTGCTCCTCGTCGTTTCCGGCGGCACGCGAATGCCGCACGGGTCCGAGGCCGCTATCGGCAGGCCCGGAAGGGGCCTTGACGCGACACAGCAAACGGCACGATCGACAAGTCGGTTCTCCATGTTCAAAGCCGTTGTGGCAGGGGTACAACCCCGCTACCGTCACGCACGAACCACTCGTGCGTACGCGTCCGGTTGCCCGACCGGGGATTCGTTCCCTGCCGCGTGGCCAGACGTTTCGACGGCCGGCTCCATGACAGGAAGGACCCGCTCGTGAAGGGCATGAACGACGCATCTGGCAGCAGCGACGGTACTCGCCGTGGGCTGTTTCGCCGCACGCGCCGCCCCGGTGGCGACGACACCGCGCACGACGCGACCGACCACGCCGTGGCGACCGTCGACGACCTGGCCCGCCGCATGGACGAGCTCGTCGGCGATGGAGCAAGCCTTGCCGACGATCCCGTGCGAGCGGAGTTCGAGCTGCAGCGCGCGATGATCGCCCGCGCCAACGACATCGCCGCGACCGCGGCAACGACCGACGTGGATACCGCGTCACCGGCATCCACCATCGAGACCCCTACGGAGGCACCCGTGCAGGAGCACTCGCCCGCGAACGATCCGCAGACCACCACGACCGAGGTCGCTCCCGACGACATCGAGGCTCGCATGGAGGCCGCGCTCCAGGCAGCGCCCGTCGCCCCGCCGGAGCCCGAGGAGGGCACCGTCACGCTCGAGCCGACGCCCGCACCGGCCGCGCCCGTGCAGGAGCCGGTGCAGGACGCGGTGTTCGCACCGACCGCCGCGTCGCTGCCGTTGACCGGTCCGTCCGCAGCGGCGGCGATCGGCATCGACGTGGATCGCATGGTCCGCATGATCGAGGACGAGGCGATCGGCGTGCAGCACCGCATCGAGCTCGAGATGCGCACCGCGCACGCGCGCGCCGAGGAGATCCTCGACCACGCAGAGGCGGAGGCCGAGAAGATCCGCGAGCACGGCCAGTCGCAGGCTCGGGTGCTGCTCGGCGAGGTCGAGGAGATCATCAGCGAGGCCCAGCAGACCGGCGAGCAGATCCTGCTGCGCGCCAACGAGGAGGCCGCATCGATCCGCAGCGAGGCGTCGGGCGTGATCCAGCACGCCCAGACCGAGGCACGCTCGATCGTCGAGACCGCTCGCCGCGAGGGCGAGCAGGTGCTGGCGGAGCAGCGACGACTGGCCACGGTCCGCGCGCAGGAGGCGATGCGCGAGCAGGATCGCCTGAAGGATCAGATCCGTCGGCTCGAGGAGCGACGCCGCCAGGTGCTCGAGAGCCTCGAGCCGCTGATCTCGCAGCTCACGCAGATGATGCCCGCCGGGACGCAGGCGCCTGCCGCGACCCCGCAGAATGTCGTCCAGCTGCAGCGTCAGCAGCCGGCCGCCAGGGGCTGACACAGGCCGCACCCACGCACATTGCCGCAAGGCACCCGGGGCCTCGATCTCATCGGATCGGGGCCCCTACTCGTTGGTCGCGTCAGGCGTGCGGGGGCCCCGGCTTCGGGATCACGGCCTTGACGTGCAGCTCGTCGAGCTGGTCCTGGTCGACGAGGCCGGGCGAGTCGGTGAGCGGGTCCCAGGTCGACTGCTGGCGCGGGAACGCGATCACCTCGCGGATGTTCGTCTCGCGGGCAAGCAGCGCGACGATGCGGTCGAGGCCCGGTGCGATGCCGCCGTGCGGCGGGGCGCCCATCTTGAGCGCGCGCAGGAAGAAGCTGAACTTCTCCTCCGCCTCCTCCTCGCTGATGCCGAGCTGCGCGAAGATGCGCTGCTGCACCTCGTACTGGTGCACTCGGATCGAGCCCGATGCGAGCTCCCAGCCGTTGAGCGTGAGGTCGTAGGCCTCGGCCACGACCTTCTCCGGCTCGGTGTCGAGGTACTGGAGCGTGTCGGCCGTGGGCTGGCAGAACGGATGGTGTGCGAACGTGAGCTTGTTCGTGTCCTCGTCACGCTCGAACAGTGGCGCATCGACGATCCACGCGAACACCCACTCGCGAGCGGGCTCCAGCTCGAGCTGATCGATCAGTCGCGTGCGCAGCGCGCCGAGCACGCGGCTCACGACGTGCTCGGTGTCGGCCATCAGGAAGATCGCGTCGCCGGCCTTGGCTCGGCTGACGCCCTTGAGCGCCTGCTGCTCCTCCTCGGTGAGGAACTTGGTGACCGGCGATCGCAGGCTCTCGTCCTCCTCCACGATGAACCACGCAAGGCCCTTCGCGCCGAACTGCTTGGCGAACTCCGTGAGCTCGTCCATGTCCTTGCGCGAGAACTTCCCGCCACCCGGCGCCGCGAGCACGCGCACGCAGCCACCCGAGTCGAGCGCGCCACGTGCAACGCCGAATTCGGTGTTCGCCCACCACTCGCCCAGGTCGCCGATCTCCAGGTCGTGGCGCAGGTCGGGCTTGTCGGAGCCGAACCGTCGCATCGCGTCGGCGTGGCTCAGGCGCAGGAACGGCTCGTGGAACTCGACGCCCGCGACCTCGCTCCAGACCTGCTTCATCAGGCCTTCCATCAGCTCGAGCACGTCGTCCTGCGACACGAAGCTCATCTCCACGTCGAGCTGCGTGAACTCGAGCTGGCGGTCGGCGCGCAGGTCCTC
>JAGQUL010000053.1:2965-8547 GCA_020438525.1 Thermoleophilia bacterium
GCTTGAAGAGCTGCGGGCTCTGCGGCAGCGCGAAGAAGTGTCCCGGGTACTTGCGGGCAGGCACGAGGAAGTCGCGCGCGCCCTCGGGCGTGGACTTGGTGAGGATCGGCGTCTCCACGTCGAGGAACCCGTGCGCGTCGAGGTAGCGGCGCATCACCTGGGTGACGTGCGAGCGCAGGCGCAGGTTCTCGAACATCTTCGGGCGGCGCAGGTCCATGAAGCGCCACTTCAGGCGCAGCTCCTCGTTCACGCCGTCCTCGTCGAGCTGGAACGGCAGCACCTCGCAGCGCGAGAGCACCTCCAGCTCCTCCACGCGCACCTCGACCGCGCCGGTCGGCAGGTTGGGGTTGATCAGCTCGGTCGCGCGGGCCACGACCCGGCCGCTTGCGCGGATGCAGAACTCGTTGCGCAGCGTCTCCGCCACGGCGTGCGCGTCCTTGGCGTCCGACGGATCCACCACGAGCTGCACCACGCCGGTGCGGTCGCGCAGGTCGATGAAGATCAGCTCGCCGTGGTCGCGGACCGAGTTGACCCAGCCGGACACGGTCACGTGGTCGTCGACGCCCGCGAGCCGGTACAGCGCGTTGGGCACGTCCGACAGGCCGATGTGGCCGCACTCGTGGGTCCGGAAAGCAGTGGTGTCTTCAGCGTGGGTCATGCGCGGCATCCTACGCGGGCACGCGGGCACGTGCTCGCGCAACGTGCCCCACCGCCGGCTCGATGTACTGGCAGGTGCGCCGCAGGGGTCGGTCGCACGGGTCGGGGGACCTGCAGATGAGCCTTGTCACATCGATCGTGGAGCGCGTGCTCGGCACCGGGCGCGTCGCCACGGCCGCGCACGACCTGCCGGTCGCTGCCGGCCGGGCCGCGGAGCATCTCGCGCCCGCTGCGGAGCTCGAGGTGCTCGACGCTGCCACCCGAACGCCCGGTCGTTGGTACCACTCGACCGCGAGCGCGAACCTGCGGTCGATCGAGCAGTCCGGGCTGCACGTGCGGCTCGGCAGCGACGGGTTCTACTCGGACGGGATCTACTTCAGCTCGATCCCCGACGCGCACTACGGTCGGCTGATGCTGAGCGCGTCGGTGCAGACGACGAACCCGTTCGTGGTGCGCGAGGGTGCGAGCTTCATGGACCTTGCCGGGTTCCAGGACGCGATCCGCCCGATCCTCGAACGTTACGTCGCCGCGCACCCGCAGGAGGCGGCGACGCTCTCGCGCGGTGCGCTGCAGCGCGCGGCGCTGCTCGATGCCGGCCACGACTCGGTGCTCGTGCAGCGTCGGCCGTGGGATGCACAGTGGCTCGTCGCGCTGCGCGACGACGAGGTGAAGCTGCTCACGACGACGGCGTGACGGGCGTTCGTCAGGCCATCGCCGCGGCCGCGACCAGCTGCGCGTCGACCTGGCCGACCGACGCGTCCACGTCGACCGGCAGGTCGCTGCCGTCGAAGTCGCCCTTCAGGAACATCCGTGCGCCGAGGTCGTCGACGACCACGCGCACCGTGGCTCCGAGGCGCGCCGCCTGCTTTGCCTGCCCCTTCGCGGAGCGGCTGCCCAGGTCGAGCTCGACGTGCCGACCGCGCTCGCGCAGCTGTGTGGTGATCGTGAACGCCCGGGTCCATGCTGCGTCGCCCGCGTCGGGCTGCACGCCCACGTATGCGTCGGTGGGTCGTGACTCGGTCTTGCGGCCGAGCGCGTCGAGGCACAGCACGATTCGTTCGATGCCCGAGCCGAAGCCCACGGCCGGCGTGTCGGGGCCGCCGAGCGTGCCGACGAGCCCGTCGTAGCGGCCTCCGGCGCCGACAGTGGATTGGGCGCCGAGCGCGCTCGACGTGAACTCCCAGACGGTCCGCGTGTAGTAGTCGAGCCCGCGGACGAGCAGCGGGTCCACGACGTACTCGATGCCGGCTGCGTCCACGAGCGCGCAGACCCGGTCGAAGTGTGCGCGGTCTTCGTCGGTCAGGAACTGCGGGAGCCTGGGTGCGCCCTGCACGATCTCGCGGGTGCGCTCGTGCTTGCTGTCGAGGATCCGGAGCGGATTGGTCTCGAGCCGCTCCTGCGAGTCCGCGTCGAGCTCGCCGGCGTATGGCGTGAGGTATTCCACGAGCGCCGCGCGGTAGGCGGCGCGCGCCTCGCCGGAGCCGACGGAGTTGAGCTGGAGCACCAGGTCGGGAAGCTGCAGGTCTCGGTAGATGCCGGCCTGGACGGCGATCACCTCGGCGTCCACCGCGGGAAGCTCCGAGCCGAGCACCTCGCAGCCGAGCTGCTCGTGCTCGCGCAGCCGGCCGGCCTGTGGCTTCTCGTAGCGGAACATGTGCATCGAGTACCAGAGCTTCACCGGCAGCGGCTCGCGGTGCAGGCCGGCCGCCACGAATGCACGGCTCACGCCGGCGGTGCCTTCCGGCCGCAGCGTGAGCGAGCGTCCACCGCGGTCCTCGAACGTGTAGGTCTCCTTGCCGACGATGTCGGTGGCCTCGCCCACGCCGCGATGGAAGAGCTCGGTGTGCTCGAAGGTGGGCGTGGTGATGCGGCCGAAGCCGGCGCCCTCGAAGCGGCGGCGGGCTGTGTCGAGCACCTGGAAGCGCAGTCGCCAGTCGGCGGGCAGCACGTCCTGGGTGCCGCGGGGCACGGAGATCTTCTCGGAAGCCATGCGGCGTATCCTCGCAGGTCGCGGGGCGCGCGTCAGCGGCGCAGGAACGGGTTGCTCGCCAGCTCGGCCTGCATCGTGGTGATGCCGCCATGGCCGGAGCAGAGCACGGTGGCCGGGTCCAGTCGCGTACGCAGCAGCTCGAGCGTGGCGGCGAGCGTGTCGCCGTCGGCGAACGGCAGGTCGGTGCGCCCGACGCTGCCCTGGAAGATCACGTCGCCGACGAATGCGACGGGTGGGCTGTCGTAGCCGTCGCCGGACGCGTCGCGCACGCCGTCGACGAGGAAGGTCAGGTGGCCGGGGCTGTGGCCGGGCGTTGCGAGCACGTCGATCGCCAGGCCTGCGACCTCGATCCGCTCGCCGCCGTCGAGCTGGTGCTCCACGGTGGCCGGCTCGATCGGCTCGGGGCCACCGAGCGGGAACTGCTCGGGGTCGGCCAGCACGGGCGCCTCGGTGCTGCTCATCCACACGGCGGCGCCGGTCTCGCGCTTGAGCTCGGCCACGGCGCCGATGTGGTCCCAGTGGCAGTGGGTGACGAGGATCGCCTCGATCGTGACCCGTCGGTCGCGAGCCACCTCGAGGATGTCGGCTGCCTGGGCACCGGGATCGACCACCAGCGCGCGATCGGAGCCGGCCTCGCGAACGAGGTAGCAGTTGGTGCCGATCGGGCCGAGCGAGAGCGCGTCGACCTCGAGGATGGCTCCTGCGGCTGCGCGTGGCGCGTCGCTCACTTGGAGTCGGCGGGCGGCTGCTGGCCGGTGCGCTTGAGGTGCCGGCCGTAGGCGAACTTGTCCATCACGTGCATGAACGGCGCGAACAGGATCGTCACGAACGCCGCGGAGGCCGCCGCGACGGCGATCCGCTGGGCGGTATCGACGTCCTGCTTGCCCGCGGCGAAGAAGTACTGCAGCGCGAAGATGAGCAGGTAGTAGAGCGGCAGTCGGCGCAGCGTGCGCCCGACGCTCGGCACCGGGTACTCGCGCACCTGCGCGCCCCGTGCGACCTGACGGCTCTGGTTGGTTCGCTGACCGCGCGACGGCGCGCTGCGCTCGCGTCGGTTGACGACCTCGTTTGCGGGCGGGATGTATGCGCGCTTTCGCGCCTTCTTGGCAGCCATGTGGGAAGCGTAGCACCGCCCTCGGGCACCGGGATGCAGCAGCCCCTGCTGCGCGAGCTCGGCTCAGTCGGCACGGAACGTGGTGCGCAGTGCGGTGATCGTGCGGCTGGTCACGGCTCCGAGGTCCACGGCGGTCGCGAGCGTGCTGGATCGCATCGCGTCGTCGGGCGCGTCGGTGGCGACGAGCACCGGCATGTTGCGCGGATCCGACGCGGGACCGTCCGTCGCAGCGGCGCCGGCGCGCCATGCGAGCCACTGCGCGCGCTCGGTTCGGCGCTGGCGGGCCACGATCCGCCAGCGGCGTGCGTCGCGCCACCAGGCACCGAGCACCGCTGCGAGCAGGCCGGTGCCGATCGCGACGAGCAGCGCGGTCGCGCGTGATCCGTCGTAGTCGACCACGAACGCCCACGCTGCGGTGGCGGCCAGGGCAGCGGCGGCTGCGACGGCGGCGACGATCGCGAGCCGGCGTGTCGTCGCCACGGCCATGACGCGTTCGAACGCTGCGCGGGCCGCTACGTGCTCGTGCCACGCTCGTCGTGCCTCGGGCGGGAGGCGCTTCACCTTCTCGGGAACGTCGGGGAGCATCACGTTGAAGCCGTCGCCGTCGGCGAGCGTGGCGAGCAGCGGCACGGCCACGTCCTCGAGCTCGTCGGCGTGCTGCAGCCCGAGCAGGGTGCCGAGCCCCGGCGGGGTGACGGTGCTGCGACGCATCGGCAGCTGCTTGCGCTCGACCAGGTCGAGCACGTGCCCGGCGAACGCCGATGCCTCGTCGACGGGTCGTGCGCCGGCCACGAGCACTGCGGCGCCGACGGGGTCGAGGCTCGACGGCGGCGCCACGTCGAGCTCCATGCCGGGGCCGGGCAGGCGCATCGAGAAGAAGCGGCGGGTCGCTCGTCGCCACAGCAGCAGTGGTGCGACGACCGAGCCGAGCAGCACGAGCAGGCTGATCCACCACCATCCGTCACGCAGGCGCAGCAGACGCCGGTGGTCGGCGTGCTGGTCGCTGATCGCCGCGTCGAACGGATCGGCAATCGGCGCGAGCGGCGGTGGGTCCGTGGCGAGCGTCGGCGGATCGGGCACCTCGCGTGCGCCGACGACGACCAGCAGCCTCGCGGTGCCGGAACGGTCCCACGGCTGCTGGATCCGCACCACGACGTGGTCGGGACGCAGACCCGGCGGTGCGGTGACGGTCGGGCGGATGTCGTCGCTCGTGTCGATCGTTGCGCGGGCGACGAGGAAGGTGGTCGTACCACGGGTCCGCTGGGAGGTGTCGACGGGCGCGCCGTCGATCGAGATCGAGCCGTCGTCGCCGACCACGATCGGCACGCGCCGGGTCGAGCCGCCGCCGCGGGCCGACAGCCAGCCGGTGGCGAGGAGGCCCCAGACGAGCAGCAGTGCGATCGATGCAGCGAGCGTCGCGAGCACGACCCGTCGAGTGGGGCCACGGTCTGCGGGCGCGAGCCACCCCTCCTCCACGAGCCGGTCGCTCACGCGATCGCGCCCACCCGTCCGGAGACCTCCAGACCGCCTATGAAGACGGCCTGCACGGCCGGTGAACCGACATGGTAGGGAAGGTTCGCGAGCGCCGGCTGGTCGAGCAGCACCACGTCGCCGCGCCAGCCGGGATCGAGGCGTCCCACGCGGTCGGCCAGGCCGAGCACCCAGGCGGCGTTGACGGTGCATGCAGTGAGCGCCTCGGCGGCGCGCAGGCGGCAGCCGATGCAGGCGAGCGACATGGCGAGCGTGAGCGATTCGCCGAAGCTGGAGCCGGGATTGAAGTCGGACGCGAGCGCGATGATCGCGCCGGCGTCGACGAGCTCG
>JAGQUL010000359.1 GCA_020438525.1 Thermoleophilia bacterium
GCGGCGGTCGCGGTCGTGGCGGCAATCGCGGCGGTCAGGGCGGCGAGCAGCAGAAGCAGCCGCAGGGGCAGGGCCAGCAGGGCGGCGGCTCCGGCCAGCAGAAGGATTCCCAGCAGGGGCAGTCGGGTCAGCAGGGCTCGAGCAGCAGCGCGAATCGACGCCGGCGACGTCGTGGCGGTCGTGGTCGCGGCGGCAGTGGCAGCGGCGGCGGTCAGGGCGAAGGCGGCGGTCAGGGAGGCGGCACCACCCGCACCGTGACCCGCAGCAACGCGGCCGAGCTCAAGGAGAAGAAGGAGCAGGGCGGCGGCGGCAACAAGCAGGGCGGCGGATCGAACCGCAACCGCAAGCGTGGCGGCAGCTCCCGAGGCCGTGGCGGCAGCGGCGGCGGTGGCGGCGGTCGTCGTCGTGAACGAACGAGGCGCGGCTCTTCGTCGAGCGGCAGCCGCCGCAGGGTCCTCGACGCCAACGAGCGTCCGAAGGAGCCCGTCAAGAAGCAGATCCTGATCAACGCCTCGGATCCGAACGAGATCCGCGTGGCGATCCGCGAGCAGCAGAAGGTCGTGGAGGTCTACGTCGAGCGCAAGGGCAAGCGATCGCTCGCCGGCAACATCTACAAGGGTCGCGTGCAGAACGTGCTGCGCGGCATGGAGGCGGCGTTCGTCGACATTGGCCTCGAGCGCAACGGCTTCCTGTACGTCGACGAGATCACCCCGGCAGCCGCCGACTCCGACCAGATCATGAAGGTCTCGATGGTCACGGAGATGGAGGCGTCCAACGGCGGCGAGACTCCCACGGCCGCAGCGGTGACCGAGGAAGGCGAGGTCGTGACCGTCGAGGCTCCCGGAACGCCCAAGGAGGCGATGGAGCAGGCGGCAGCCGAGAACGACGAGACGCTCGACTACGACGACGCCATGGAGGAGGAGGACCGCGAGGCCGCGGAGGCCGCCGCCGAGGCGAAGGCAGCCGAGGAGGCCAAGGCGAAGGGCGAGCAGCCCAAGGAGTCCAAGCCGAAGGGCCGTGGACGAACGCGGATCCAGAACAAGAAGAAGATCCAGGACCTGCTCAAGCCGGGCCAGGAGATCCTCTGCCAGGTCGTGAAGGACCCGATGGGCACGAAGGGCTCGCGCCTCACGACCCAGTACTCGCTCGCCGGTCGCTACCTCGTGTACGTGCCCGACGGCGAGGGGCTCGGAGTCAGCCGCCGGCTCGAGGAGGCCGAGCGCAACCGACTGCGCGACATCGTCAAGCAGTTCGAGCTTCCGTGGGGCGGTGGGCTGATCGTGCGCACCGCTGCCGAGGGCGCGCTCGAGGAGGACATCGCCAAGGACCTGCAGCTGCTGCTGCGCCTGCACGAGCAGCTGATGGACAAGGCCGGCCAGGCCCGTGCACCGAAGCTGCTCTACAACGAGGCCGACCTGTCGCTGCGGATCATCCGCGACCTCATGAACGACGAGGTCGAGGAGGTGCTGGTCGACGACGACCGCCAGTTCCAGCGAATCATGAACTACATCAAGCGCACCTCGCCGATCCTCGGCGAGCGCGTGAAGATGCATGACGGGCAGCGCCCGCTGTTCGAGAGCTACGGCGTGGAGGACGCGATCCGGTCCACGATCAGCAAGCGCGCCGACCTGCCGAGCGGCGGCTACCTGATCATCGACAAGACCGAGGCGTTCCACGTGATCGACGTGAACACCGGTCGCAACGTCGGTACCGCATCCCTCGAGGAGACGATCACCAAGACCAACATGGAAGCTGCCGAGGAGGTCGTGCGCCAGCTGCGACTGCGCGATCTGGGCGGCATCATCGTGATCGACTTCATCGACATGAACCTGATGAAGAACCGCGATGCCGTGCTCGAGCACTTCCGCAAGGAGCTGAGCAAGGACCGCACCAAGACCTACCTGGTGGAGATCAGCCCGCTGGGCCTGGTCGAGATGACACGCCAGAACGTCTCCGAGGGCGTGCGCGAGATCCTCACCGCCACCTGCCGCAAGTGCGAAGGCAAGGGCGTGATCGTGAGCCCCGAGACGCACGCGATCGAGGTCGAGCGCGCGGTGATCGACCTGGTCGGTGCGCTGGGCGACGACGTCGAGGCGGTCGCGATCGAGGCCGAGCCCGACGTGGCCAAGGTGCTCGCGGGCAACCAGGGCAAGCAGGCCGAGCTCGACAAGCGCGCGGGCAAGCAGGTTCGCGTGTTCGCCGATCCCGACCTGTCCCCGAACTCGTTCGCGGTCCGGGCCAAGGGCAGCGCGGCCGAGGTGCTCGAGCTGCCGGAGCCGCTGCTTCGCGGCACCAAGCACAAGGTCACGATCGAGCGCGCCGACCCGCTCAACGAGGCCGACGGCATCGCCGTGGTCGACGGCGTGGTCGTCACCGTGATCGGTGCCGGCACGTTCGTGGGCGAGGAGCGCACGATCCTGATCGCCGCATCCGCCGGTGGACGCGCGTTCGCGACGCTCGTGAAGCCTGCACGGCGCAGGCGCCGACGTGGTGGGCGCGGTCGTCGCAAGGCAGCCGCGGCAGTGGGCGCAGCCGGCAGCAGCGCCGAGGACTCGGCGGTCGACGACGAGGCAGACGACGAGTCCGACGTGGACGACTCCGATGCCGAGGACGAGGACGGCGAGGACTACGACGACGATGACGGCGACGACGACGGCGACGACGAGGACGCCGGCGAGGTCGACGAAGACGACGAGCGCACCGAGATCCCGCAGCGCCTGATCATGCTCGACGAGGACGACCCCGACCTTGCCGAGGATGAGGGCGACGACGACGACGGCGACGATGACGACGGCGACGACGATGACGACGACGATGATGGCGATGACGACGACGACATCGACGAGGACGACGACGACATCGACGAGGACGACGAGGACGAATCGGAATCGGGCGACGATGACGACGACGGCGACGATTCCGGCGACGACGATTCCGGCGGCGACGCGTCCGATGACGAGGACGACGAAGACGACTTCGACGACTCCGAGGACGACGCCAGCGAGGACTCGACGCTCGACCCGGCCTCGGTCGCGGCCGACGTCGACGATGACGCTCCGCCGCTCGCGCGACGCGTTCCGAGCGACGACCACGACGAGCCGA
>JAGQUL010000360.1 GCA_020438525.1 Thermoleophilia bacterium
GCCGCCCGAGAACTGGTGCGGGTAGGCGTCGAGGCGCTCCTTGGCGGCCGGGATCTGCACGGCCTGCATCAGGTCGAGCGCGCGCGCTCGTGCCTGCTCCATCGTCATGCCCTTGTGGTGGATCAGGCCCTCGGTCAGCTGCGTGCTGATCTTCAGCACCGGATTGAGCGAGGTCATCGGGTCCTGGAAGATCATCGCGATCTCGTTGCCGCGGACCGACTGCATCTCCTCCTCGCTGATCTGCACGAGGTCGCGACCGTCGTAGAGCACCTGGCCGCCGGCGACGGTTCCCGGCGGCTTGATCAGGCGCATCACGCCGAGCGATGTCTGGCTCTTGCCGCAGCCGGATTCGCCCACGATGCCGAGCGTCTCGCCCTCGTCGACCCAGTACGACACGCCGTCGACGGCCTTCACCACGCCGGCGCGGGTCTGGTACTGGACCTTGAGATCTCGGACTTCGAGCAGTGCCATCCTTGGGGGTTCCTCCTAGTGGACCTGGCCGCGCGGATCGAGCGCGTCGCGTACTCCATCGGCAACCGCGACGGTTGCCAATACAGTAGTCGCGATCAGCAGCGCCGGCACCCACATCAGGTGCGGAGCGACGTTGATGTACTTGTAGCCGTCCTCGGCAAGCTGGCCCCACGAGGTGTCGGGCGGCTGCACGCCCAGCCCGAGGAACGACAGGAACGCCTCGCCGAGGATCGCGTTCGGGATCTCCAGGAAGATCGCCACGGTCATCACGCCGACCGCGTTCGGGATCACGTGCTTGCCGATGATCCGACCCGCCTTCGCGCCGTTGGCGCGCGCGCTCTCGACGTACTCGTTCTGCTTGAGGCTCAGCATCTGGCCACGCATGATTCGCGCCGCGGTGAACCACGTGGTGAGCGTGAGCGCCGGCACCATGTAGGCGATCGGCGGCGCCTCCGGCCACCGCTGCCTGACCACTGCGACCGTGATGATCGCGAACGGCAGGTATGGCAGCCCGTAGAGCGCGTCGAGCAGTCGCATCATGATGTTGTCGACGCGCCCGCCGAAGTAGCCGCTGATCGATCCGTAGAGCACGCCGATCGCGAGCACCACGACCGACACGGCGAGTGCGATCGAGAGGCTGATGCGTGCGCCGATCCAGGCTCTGGTCCACAGGTCGCGGCCGGCGTAGTCGGTTCCGAACCAGTGGTCGGCGCTCGGCCCCTCGTTGGCCATCTTGTAGCCGGCGCTCGTGATGCGGGTCGCCTCGGTGGTGTCGCCGAGCGGCACGAAGATCGCCAGCAGGACGTACAGGACGACGAGCAGGAACCCGGCCATGGCCAGCTTGTTGTGGCTGAAGCGGCGGACCGCGTCCTTCCAGAGCGATCGCTGCTCGGTGACCGCGCCGGCGTCGCGCACGTCGAAGCTCTCGAGGCGTTCGGACCAGTGGCCGGCGAGATCCTTGAGCTCGGCGCGCGCCGAGTCGCGAAGCCCGCTGACCTCGCCCGTGGCGGGTGGCTCGTTCAACGGGTCCGGGGCCTCGGTGACCGCCGGATCGTCTTCGCCTGGCGGCCTAGTCATGCGAGATCCTTGGATCGAGCCAGCCGACGATCACGTCGACGACGAGGTTCATCACGATGATGATCACGCTCAGGAGCACGGTCGTGACGAGGATCAGGTTGTAGTCGAGCGGCTGCTTGAACGAGTTGATGAACTCGCCCGCGATGCCCGGCACGATCATGATCCGCTCGATGATGAACGAGCCGGTCAGCACGAAGCCGAACAGCGGACCCGCGTTCACGACCGTCGGGATGAGCGAGTTGCGCAGGGTGTGCCGGATCACCGTGGTGCGCCAGCCAAGGCCCTTGGCGCGTGCGGTGACGATGTACTCCTGCTGCAGCACCTCGAGCATCGAGGCACGAACGAGCCGCACGAAGTACGGCATGATCGAGATCCCGAGGATGAAGATGGGGCCGAGCTTCTCGCTCCACGTGTCCCACCCGTAGTAGGGCGAGTACTTCACCCAGAGCGTCGCGGTGACGAACGACGGGAACGCGAACGCGAGCGTGCTGAAGAGCGTGATGCCGTAGTCGACGATCCCGTTCGCACGCAGCGCGCTGATCATGCCGAGCGACGTGCCGAGCAGGGATGCGAACACGAACGCGAAGAATCCGAGCTCCATCGACACGGGCAGCTTCGTCCTGACGATCTCGCTGATCTCGAGCTCGCCGGGCTTGGTCGACACGCCGAGGTCACCGGTTGCGAGGTCCTTGATGAAGCTCGCGTAGCGCACGAAGAACGGATCGTTCACGCCGAAGCGCTGGTTGAGCGCCTCGACCTGCGACTTCGAGTACTTCGGGTTGGAGCTGAACTGGTCGCCGTCGTACGGCAGCGCACGCACGAGGCCGAATGTCAGCAGCGCGGCAAGCAGCACGACGGGGATCGACCACAACAGCCGGCGGATGATGAATCCGAACATCTGGTCTGGAACCCCTGGTCGTCGAGACCTTTCATGGTTCCTTCCCGCAAGCGCGTCGGTTCAACCGCGATTCGACGACGGGTCGAGCAGCCTGAACAGGGCTGCTTGCAGGGAAGACGACCGGGGCGCCCCGAAGGGCGCCCCGGCGTTCAGCTTCGGTGCTGGGAATCGATCAGTGCTCGTTGATCGACAGGTTCTCCCAGTAGATGATGCCCGACGGCAGCAGCTCGAAGTCGTTCACCCAGGTCTGGGTCAGCGTCGCGTCGGCCTGCACGTAGAGCGGTGCGGCCGGCATGTCGCCGTCGGGACCGGTGAGCTTCGCCTCGAGCTGCTTGTAGAGCTGGAAGCGATCCTCGTCGTTGACCGTCTTGATGGCCTCGTCGTAGATCTTGTCGTAGTCCTCCGACGAGTAGTTGGAGCCGTTCAGGCCGGCCTCGATGTTCTTGGAGTAGAACAGCTGGTACCAGTCCTGGGCATCCAGGTAGTCCTGGATCCAGCCCTGGAGCAGCAGGTCGACGTCCTTCTTCACCGGCGAGATGCCGTAGCCGACGGTCGAGAACACGTCACCCGCGGTGGGCTTGAGCTCGACCTTCACGCCGACGTCGGCGAGGTTGGACTGGATCTGCTCGGCGATCGCCGCAGCATTGCCGGAGTCGGAGACGTAGTACAGCGTCAACGTCTCCTTCGGGTCCCAACCGGCCTCGCTCAGCAGGTCCTTCGCCTTGTCGGCGTCGGGCGTGCCGTCGCTCGACAGGAAGTCCTGCGCACCCTCGGACCACACCTCCGAGCCGGGCACTGCCGGCGGGACGATGATGTTGGTCGGCACGTCACCCTTCTTGGTGATGTTCTCGACGATGTCCTTGCGGTTGATCGCGAGCGCCAGGGCCTGGCGGACCTTCGGATCCGACAGCTCCTTGTTGGTCGTGTTCATGTACATGTACTGCGAACCGACCGTCTCGCCGCTGACGAAGGTGTCCTCGCCCTTCCACTTGTCGATCTCGGCGCCGTCGAACATGGTGTTCTGCAGGCCGGTATCGAGGTCGCCGCGAGTGAACTCCTGCGCCGCAGTCGTGGGCTCGCCGATCATGCGGAACGTGATCTTGTCGAGCTTCACGTCGTCTGCCTTGAAGTACTTGTCGTTCTTCTCGTAGACGATGCTGTCGCCGGGCTTGTACTCGGTCAGCTTGAACGGACCGCTCACCGCGGTCTCGGTCGACTTGCCGTAGTCCTTGCCGAGCTTCTCCAGCTGGTCTGCGCGCAGCGGGTAGAAGATCTGGATCGTCAGCAGCTGCGAGAACCACGGCACGACCTGCTTGAGCTTGATCTCGATCGTGTGGTCGTCGACCGCCTTGATGCCGTCGATCGGGCCCTTCGCCTTGCCGGCCAGCTTCTCCTCGGCGCCGACCATTCCGGTCAGGAAGCCGGCGAAGTAGGCACCGGTGTCGGGCTCGAGCGCGTAGTTGACCGCGGTCACGACGTCCTCGGCCACGATCGGCTCGCCGTCGCTCCACTCGGCGTCGTCGCGCATCTTGATCGTGTACGTGAGGCCGTCGTCGCTGATCTCCGGCTCGCCGTCGGCCAGCCAGGGCTCGATCGAGTTGTCGTTGCCGACCACCCGGTAGAGGCCCGCGAACTGCACGTAGCCCTTCGAGTTGATGGCGTCGAGGTAGGACATGCCCGCCGGGTTGAACAGCCCGGGCTCGGCCTCGTCGCCGATGTTGGCGACCAGTTCCTGCTTCTTGGCGAGGTTGGCGCTGCCGCCACCATCACCCTTGTCGTCGCTACCGCAGCCGACCGCGACGAGCGCGGCGGCGGCGAGGATCGCCAACATGACGACCAGCTTCTGGAACTTCACGGACACGATGTGCCTTCCTCCCTCTTGGAACTACACGGATCGAGTGGCGCCTCGACGGCGTACGTCCACGCACCATTCGTCACCACACCGACGGGCTCCTACCCACGCTCGTCGATCTTGAACAACGTTGGACCGAAACCCTTCGACGGGCTCACGAGACCGTCACGTGAAGATCTTGGCAAGCGTCAGGGTCGTGGCCAGGTACAGGAGCGCCACCACGACCGTCAGCCGGTCGAGGTTGCGTTCCATGACGTGCTGGCCACCTGCCTGTCCGCCGCCGACACCGCCGATCGATCCCAGACCGCTCTGCGCGCCGGAGTGCATGAGCACGAGCACGATGAGCAGGATGGAGAAGATCACGTGAAAGAAGATGACGATGCCGTCCAACATGGGGGCCACGCTACCGCACCGGCGTGACGCGCTCAAGCACCATCGCGCGTAATGTCGAATTCCGCGGCGGTCTCGTAGCGCACGCGTCCTTCATCGTCACGCGCGCGCGTGACGCGCCCCTCCGCGCGGGCACGCTCGAGGTGCGCGAGCGTCTCGGTCGTCGCAAAGCGCTGGTTCGGCGCGTCGAGCTGCTCACGCTCGAACACGTGCGCGAACACCAGCCGCGCCGTGTCGTAGGCCGTGGCATTGCCGATTTCGCGTACCGCTTCGACGCACTGGTCGATGCGCTGCTGGTGGTGCGAGACCAGCACGCGCGCGCGATCGGCGCCGCCCGCGAACGGGTCGCCGTGGCCGGGCAGCACGAGCTTCGGGTCGAGCATCGCCACCTTCATCAGCGACTCGAGGTAGCGGGCGAGCGGGTCGCGTTCGTGGCGCGGGAAGCGTCCCACCGCGGGGCTGATCCGTTCGAGCAGGTGGTCGGCAGCGAGCAGCAGTCCGCCGTCGCGATCGTGCAGCACGATCTGCCCGTCGGCGTGACCGGGCGTCGCCACGACGTGCCAGCTTCGCCCGGCGGCCTCGATCCGGTCGCCGTCGTCGAGCGGCTGCCATGCGTCGTCGGGCGGGAGCGTGATCGCGATGCGCGCGAGCTCCGTCTCGTGCTCGAGCGCGCGAGCGACCTCGTCGGGCAGGCCGTGCTCGCGCAGGTGCGCGTCGACCGCCGCGATGTACTCGTCGATGCGCCCGCGATCCCCCCAGACGTCGGGCGCCTGGTGGATCGTCGAGGAGCTGGCGAGCGGAACGGCGCCGGTCAGCGCGTGCAGGGGACCCGAACCGCCGATGTGGTCGGGATGGTGGTGGCTCACGACGAAGCGCTGCACGTCCTGCGGGGAGCGATCCACGGCCGCGAGCGCGGCCTTCCACAGGCGGCTCGCACCAGGGGCGACGCCGGTGTCGAACACCGTGACCGAACCGTCGTCGTCCAGCAGCATGTAGGCGTTGACGGGATCGACGCGCACGTGCAGCGGGATCCGAACCCGCCAGATCCCGGGCGCGACCTCGTCGGGACCACCCTCGCCCCGATCCCACTCGCCGGAGGGGCCGTCGCCGGAAGCGCGCTCGTCGGGGCTCGATTCGGCGGGTGCTGTCTGCTCGGAATCCATCGGCGACAGTGTACTTGCGCCATCACAGCCCGTCCCGATCTGCACACCACCCAACCAGTCCCGGAGGTGGAGACGGCGGCGCCGGGCAGGCAGCGCGGGTCAGGCGGTCCAGATCGTGCCGGTGCCCTCGTGGGCATCGGCGAGCGCGGCGCGGGCCGCGGCCCATGCGTCGGCGTCGAGCGTCGCGGGCGAGCCGCTCTCGCTGCCGGTGCGCGGCAGGAACAGCACGGCCTGCGCATCGCGCTCGGGCGTGTTGGTGGCGATCCGCACGAGTGCGCCGGAATCGTCGTAGACGAGGAACACGACCGGGAGCACCGTTGCGGTCACGGTGACGGTCGCCGAGGCGCCGCCGCTCGTGGTGCCGCCCGCGTCGCCGGTGGCATCACCGGTCTCGTAGCGGGCGGCGAGCTCGTCGCTCGTGTGGTAGCCGAAGGCACCCGGGTGCACCGAGTCCTCGGTCGGCAGCGCCGCGGGGGCGGCGAGCGGTGCGGGCGCGGGTCCGGCAGGCTCGTCGGTCGACAGGCGCGCGGAGGCAACTCCGGCGAACGCCGAGACGAGGACTGCAGTACCGATTGCGATGGGGAGGATGCGTCGCACGTAACCAGTGAACCACGGGGACGACGATTCGGGCAAGCCTGAAATTGCCCCGTCGCTGGCCCGTTATGCGTCGAGCGCGATGCGCAGCGTGGCGATGCCGCCCGGATCGACCTTGATCGAGCAGGTTCCGTCGGTGATCGGCGCGGGCCCGAGCTTCGTCTCGTCGAGCCGGGCGCGCTGCACGTCGCGGACCGGCGCGGCGATGC
>JAGQUL010000361.1 GCA_020438525.1 Thermoleophilia bacterium
CAGGAGCTGCTCGACCACGCGCTGCAGAACGCCGGAACCGACACCGAGGCCGCGGGCGTGTTCGCGCGCATCGGCAACCGCTTCCAGCAGCTGAGCGTGGGTCAGCAGCGCGGCGTGGTGATCGGGGCGATCGCCGGCGCTGCCGTCGCGGCCAGCCTGGTGGGACTTGCCATCAGCAGGTCGATGAGCGACTGACGCCGGACTCGAGGACCACGCGCTGCGGGGCGCGAAACGGGACGGACTGGGACGGAGCGGGACATGACAGGGATCAACCGAACGCCGATCATCGGCGGCGGGCCGGCCACGGCGATGCCGCAGCAGGCGGAGAAGGCGGCCGACGACGAGCAGGTCGTCGTCTCCCCGGGGGCGCTCAAGGACGGCCTGCGGGTCGACCGGCACCCGGCACTGCGCACGACGATGCTCATGCTCGGCCTGGGCGCGCTCGGCGGAGGCGCCATGGCGATCGGCGCATCGCGACTGCCGCAGTTTGCGCTGCAGGGCTCCTTCGGCGGACGCAATTCGCTGCTCTGGGGCGGCGTTGCAGCGGCCGTGCTCGGCGCGACCCTTGGCACCATCGGCCTGACCCAGGGACCCGACACGATTCCCTATGCGGCGAAGGTCGACGGCACCCGCCGGGACGCGCTGCGCCAGGCGTCGCAGACGCAGGCCGACATGGGTGTGGTGCGGCTGGATCGCGACACGTGGGGCATCGTCGACCTGTCGAAGGAGCGGACGGCGATCGACCAGGAGGGCCCCGGCTCGATCAGCATGGGCACGCCGCCGGTCGGCTTCGACTCGTTCGTGTCGGAGTACGGCGACTCGTACGTGCGCGACGGCGATGCATGGAAGAACGCGGGTGCCGCGAACCCGATCGACACCACCAAGTTCGGCCGCTCGAAGCTCTCGGATCTTGTCGGCACGCAGCTCGGCGTGACCGCGGACTGGGGGCGCGTGACGCTCGGCGATCCCGTCGACGGGAAGGTGCACGCCACGCAGGCCGACGCGATCCGTGACCGGTTCGAGCGCGGTGACGCGAACATCGCGGTGGTGAAGGTCGACGGTGGCTGGGCGAACTTCCGGATCGCGGGCGGCGACGCCTCGTCGATCGCGGCGGCGCGCGGGTTTGCCGTGCAGGGGTGGGACAACGTGGCGCTGCTGACCGGCGACGGGCTCGTCGGGGCGTCGAAGCCTGCCGGGACGTTCGACCGCACGGCGATGCCGGTCGACGACGTGACGAAGCTGAAGCTTGCCGATGCGGCGTCGCTCGAGGGGCGTCGGATCGGCGACGGCTCGCTGCGGCTCGGCAAGCTCGCCGGGACGTGGAAGTCGACGACCGAGGCCAGCCAGGCGCTGTTCGAGAAGGGCGCGGGCCAGCACGTGATCGTGCAGCTCGCCGACGGCGCGGCGGCGTTCTCGATCGATCGCGAGCTGCAGTCGTTCGACACGATGCTCGGCGGTCGCGACGCGATATCGATGATCGGCGCCGACTCGACGACGATGACGAAGCCGGGCCCCACCGGTCAGCCGGTCGCTGCTGGTGCGGTGCCGAAGATCGACGTGTCCGGGATCGACGTGAAGGATGCAGCGTCGCTCGAGGGTCGACGCCTCGGGGACGGGATGCTGCGGCTGGGGAAGGTCGTCGGGACCTACGACTCGATCCCGGCCGGGGGCGCGAAGCTGTTCGAGGCGGGCTCCGGTCCGGTGGTGTTCGTGCAGCTCGAGGGTGGCGCAGCGGCGTACTCCGTCGAGCGCGCGCCCACGACCCTGCAGTCGCTGCTCGACTCCAGGGCCGTATCGCTGCTGCAGGGCACCACGATCTCCGCGGCCGGCAGCGGTGGCGCGTTCGCGCCGGCGGGTCGGCTGCCGCGGGTGGACGTGACGAAGCTGAAGGTCGCGGACGCCGACAAGCTCGTGGGTCGCCGCATCGGTGAGGGCGGCGTGAAGCTCGGCACGGTCGTGAAGACGTACCCGAACGTGAACGCCGCAGGCGCCGCGCAGTTCGAGGCCGGAAGCCCGCAGCGCGTGGTGCTGAACATGGCCGACGGAGCAGCGGTGTTCGAGATCGCGAAGGGATTCGGCGGGTTCGAGACGCTGCTCGGTGGCGATCAGGGCGTGTACTCGCTGAGCGGGTCGAGCTGGTCCACGCCGACCGATGCCGACGGCGGTGCAGCGGCGGCCGGTCGCGTAATGGTGATCGACGCGAGCAGCCTCGGCAAGGCGGATGCCGGCAAGCTCGTGGGCAAGCGCTTCGCGATGGACGGTTCGAAGATCGTTCGCGTGACGGGCATCGGCACGGCGTGGGGTTCGGAGTCGGCCGCGCACGCCGCGCTCGCAGGCACGAGCGGGGCGCATGTTCTGGTGAAGCTCAAGGATGCAGTGGTCGAGCTGGAGCTCGACGGCAAGTCGAACTCGCTCGAGACGGGCATCCATGGCGACCTGCTGCGGCAGGTCGGCAAGCTCGGTGCGTCGTCGAGCGGCTACGTGTGGGGATCGTACGGGCGCGTGGTGCCGTTCGACACGGGCGAGCCGATCGGTCACAAGCTCTCGGTGCCGGGCTGGGCGGGCGAGGCGCGTCGATACGTGTCCAGCCACTCGAGGCTGTCGAGCGCGTGGGACTCGGCCGACTACCCGAGCGGCACGTACGCGATCGTGCGGGCCAAGGGGCCGGCCGGCGAGTACCACGTGTACGAGATGAGCGGCAGCGGCGGATCGGACTGGGACGAGCGGCTCGGCGAGGTCGAGGGCGTCAGCACCGGTCGCTCCTCCACCGGGTCGTACTCGTACGAGGGTGGCGGCGTCGGATCCGAGACGATCTACATCGTGCATACCAAGACCACGTGGCGCGACCACATCGACGCGAACGGCAGCACCTCCCGCGTGGACGAGGAGACGTTCGAGACCGGCACCGAGATCGACAGCTCCGCGACCAGCCGGCTGCGCACCCAGCGAGCCGCCGAGCGTGAGGAAGCACGTCGACGTGCGGAGGAAGAAGCTCGTCGTCGCGCCGAGGAAGAGGCACGTCGCCAGGCCGAGGAGGAAGCGCGGCGCCAGGCCGAGGCAGAGGCTGCGGCTCGACGTGCCGAGGAGGAGGCGCAGCGCGCAGCCGACGAGGCGCAGCGCGCAGCCGAGCAGGCGCAGCGTGATGCCGAGGAAGCGGCCCGTCGCGCCGAGGAAGAGCGGCGACGACAGGAGCAGTCGTCGAGCTCAGGCGGCTCCTCCAGCAGCGGCGGCTCCTCCAGCAGCGGTGGGTCGTCCAGCTCGGGCGGCTACGACTCCGGTGGCT
>JAGQUL010000362.1 GCA_020438525.1 Thermoleophilia bacterium
CTCCATTCATCGAGCTTGGCGTGGGATTCAACTTCGAGCTGTCAGCGCGCGACAACGTGTTCTTGAACGGGGCGCTGCTCGGATTGTCGAAACGCCAGCTTCGCGAGCGTTACGACCACATCGTCAGATTCGCCGAGCTCGAGGAGTTCATGGAGCTCAAGCTCGCGAACTTCTCGTCCGGCATGCAGGTGCGACTGGCGTTTGCGATCGCTGTCGAGAGCGACTCGGACATCCTGCTCATCGACGAGGTGCTCGCCGTTGGCGATGAGCGCTTTCAGCGAAAATGCTTCGACGTATTCCGCGCGCGCAAGGCGGCAGGAAAGACCGTGGTGTTTGTCAGCCACGACATGGGCGCCGTCCGCGAGTTCTGCGATCGGGCTCTGCTCCTGGAGAACGGTCGAGTCGTCGACTGCGCCGACTCGCGCACGATCTGTGAGCACTACATCAAGCTGAACATGCCTGAAGAGGCAGAGCGAGAGCTTGAGTTCGACACCGGATGGATCGGAGAAGTCGATCTGTCTCCGTCGACCGTGAAGGATGAAGTCGTGCAGATTCGCCATGGCGACACCGTGTGGCTCTCCACGACGATTACGGCTCATCGGCGGATCTCTCGACCGTCTGTGGGGTTCATCATCACGGACGGAAGAGGAAGGCATCTGCTCGCTTCCAACACCTCGTATTCCGAGCTAGACGTAGCGCCGATCGAGGCCGGGGACAAAGTTCGGGCTACATTCGAGTTCAAGAACGTGTTGGGTGCGGGCTCGCACCTGGTGACGGTAACGCTCGAGGACCACGACGAGCCAGAACCGTTGGATGTGCGTCGTGACTGTTATCAGTTCACGTCGCAGATCGAGGATCCGACGATGGCGCTCCTCGAGCTGCCGCATCACTGGTCCATTGACGCGGGGGTCAGTTCGTAGCCGATCGCTTGCGATGTTCAAGCGACAGCAGGCGACGTTGACGCGGCGACGGATTCGGGTTGGCCGCGATTCGAATCGCAAGCCGCCGGAAGACGTTGTAGACAGGCGCCTGCATCATGAATCGGAGCTTCTGTCGACGCGTGTAGGACGGATCGCTACGCACGAAACGCAGGTCGCCGATCGTGGGTCGAATCCATCCAAGCCAGAACTCCCGGCGGGAGATTGGCGCGGGCGAACCCGTGGCCTGTGCGAGGCCCGCGAACTCGTCATACATTCGCCGGAGGTACGTCATCGGCGGGTAGCTGTGCGAGTGGTACACGGACCCAAGCGGTGCTTACGCTTTGAGGTAGCCGGCGGCAATCACGGCACGACCGAACACCTGATCCTCGGCGTAGTCGACATCCTCATAGGGAATCTCGTCCAGCAAGATGCTGCGTCGGACTGCCGAGTTCACGTCGCTGAAGAAGCCGACTGGTCCGGTGTACGACTCGTCAGCAAGAAGCGGGCTTCCAGCGGTCTGGACGCTGATGCAGTAGTCCGGTCCGAAGCCGGCGAAGTGATTCAGGACGTCCCGCTTCACCGTGGGAACGCAGTCGGGGCGCGGCACCTGTTTCCCGAAAACACACGCCATCCGGGGGCCAAAGACGTCGAATGGTCGGAGCATCTCGACAAGCCATCCGGGATGAGCTGGCGTTGCGTCCTGGGTGAGGAAACACACGAATTCGCCACGCGCGATTTTCGCGCCGAGGTTGCGGGTTCGCCCATGGCCGAATTCTTCGTTGGGAATCTGATGCAGGCGAAGTTCGCCTGTGGCGGCTCTCTTCTCCAGCATCTCGACCGTACCGTCAGTCGAACCGGAGTCGATGACGATGACCTCGTATTCGAACGGTGCTTCCTGGGCCCTCAACGCATCCAGGCACTCTGGCAGCTCGGCGATCCCGTTGAACGCCGGTACCACTACGGACGCATGCATGCGTGTGGTCATTGCTCGAATTCCCTGACCCAGTCAACGGTCGGCAGCAGCCCGTCTGCGAGTTGGGTCGTGGCGGTGACGCCGTAGTCGCGAGTGAATCGGCTCACATCAAGCGTCACGCGATGAACGTCGGTGGGACGATCCGGTGCGTGTTCCACGTGAGCGGTTACCCCGGTTGCGACTTCAAGCCGTGAGATCAGGTCAAGCACGCTGAGCGCCTCGCCGCTTGCGACGTTGTACACGTGACCGGGGGCGGGATTGAACAGGGCAGCCATCATCATCGAGATCAGGTCGTCGATGTATAGGTAGTCGCGAACCATCGATCCGTCGCCAAACACTGTGACTGGCTCGCCGCGGAGCATGCGCCGCATGAAGATGGGCAC
>JAGQUL010000363.1 GCA_020438525.1 Thermoleophilia bacterium
GCGCCGCGTTCTACGCAGACGGGGTGGGCGCCGGATCGGGGCTCGCCGGCGCACGCCAGCTGCAGGGCAAGGCGCTCAGCTACAACAACATCGCCGACGCCGACGCGGCGCTGGCGATCGCCGCGGAGTTCGGCGACGAGGCTGCGGCGGTGATCGTGAAGCACGTCAACCCGTGCGGAGTCGCGATCGGCGCGACGGTCGGCGAGGCATGGCAACACGCGCTGGCGGCAGACCCCGTGAGCGCGTTCGGCGGGATCGTGGCCGTGAACCGACCGGTCGACGCCAACCTCGCAGCCGCGCTCGCGGAGCTGTTCCTCGAGGTGGTGCTCGCACCGGCGTTCGAGCCGGCCGCGCTCGAGCTGCTCGCGACGAAGGAGAACCTGCGACTGCTCGAGGTCGGGCTGCTCGCACCGGGTCGCACGACACCGGGCGGCTTCGTTGCGCCCTCGCGATCCGCATCGACCGTGACCGGCGGCATGCTGCTGCAGCAGCCCGACGTGTACCGCCTCGACCGAACGCAGGTCGAGGTGGTGACGAAGGTCGCGCCCACCGACGAGCAGCTCGACGACCTGCTGTTCGGGTGGCGGGTGGTGAAGCACGTCACGTCGAACGCGGTGGTGCTCGCCGGCGGCGGCTCGACGCTCGGGATCGGCGCGGGCCAGATGAACCGGGTCGGCGCCGCACGGATCGCGATCGAGGCCGCAGGCGGGCGCGTTCGCGGCAGCGCGCTCGCGTCGGATGCGTTCTTCCCGATGCCCGACTCGATCGACCTCGCCGCGCAGGCCGGGATCGCATCGATCATCCAGCCGGGCGGCTCGCGCCGCGACGCCGACGTGATAGCGGCGTGCGACGACGCCGGCATCGCGATGGTGTTCACCGGCGTTCGCCACTTCCGACACTGACACCCTCGCGGGAAGGACCCCCACGACATGCACGTACTCGTCATCGGCAGCGGCGGCCGCGAACACGCGATCGTCGAGGCGCTCGATCGCGCCGCGAGCGTCGACCGGATCTCCTGCACGCCCGGCAATCCCGGGATCGCGCAGCTGGCCGAGGTGGTTGACACGGATTCGTCCATCCGCGATCTCGAGCGCATCGCGCTGGAGCTGCGCCCGGACCTGGTCGTGGTGGGACCGGAGGCACCGCTCGTTGCAGGGCTTGCGGATCGCCTGCGCGAGCACGGTCTCGCGGTGTTCGGACCCGGCGCGCAGGGCGCGCTCCTCGAAGGCAGCAAGTGGCATGCCAAGGAGCTGCTCGACGCGGCGGGCGTGGCGACCGCGCAGGCGTGGACGTTCACCGACGCGGACGAGGCGGTCGAGTTCGTTCGCGCACACGGCGAGCCGATGGTGGTGAAGGCAGACGGGCTCGCTGCTGGAAAGGGCGTCGTCGTCGCCGCCTCGGTGGACGCGACGATCGAGGCGATCCACGAGCAGCTCGTCGACGGGCGGTTCGGCGATGCAAGCCGCCGGGTCGTGCTCGAGCAGCGCCTCGACGGGCCGGAGCTGTCGGTGCTCGCCCTGGTGTCGGGCCGCCAGCTGCGCATGCTCGCACCCGCTCGCGACCACAAGCG
>JAGQUL010000364.1 GCA_020438525.1 Thermoleophilia bacterium
CCCTCGCGGCGCACGACCTGGGCGATCTTGGCGTGGACCTTGTGGCCGTGGGCGCCGTGGATCACCTCGACCCCGGCGGCGCGCAGGCGCTCGGTGTTGCGCACGTTCGCGGGCTCGTCGAAGCGCGCCTTGAGCTCGACCAGGCACACCGCTCGGCGATGCCGGTTGCGTGCGGCGATCAGCGCGGGCACGACCGAGGAGTCGGCGCTGGTTCGGTAGAGCGTGTGCTTGATCGCGAGCACGTCGGGATCCTCGACCGCGGTGCGCTCGAACCGCTCGACGGTGGTGGAGAAGTCGTTGTAGGGGTGGTGCAGCAGCACGTCCTTGCGCGCGATCTCCTCGAACATGCTGGCCGAGTCCGACTGCTCGAGCCGCGGTACCGCTGCGGGGCGGATCCGGGGCAGGCGCAGCTCGTCGAAGCCGGGCGTGTCGACCAGCTGCAGGAACGAGTCGAGCGCGACGAAGGTGGGCACGGCGTACAGGTGTCGGCGCTTCACGCCGAGCACGCGACGAAGCTGTGGCCAGATCTGCGGGACTCCGTCGCCGAGCACCTGCAGGCGAACCACGTTGCCGCTGCCGCGCTCGCGCAGGCCACGCTCGATCCGGCGGCGCGCGGAGGCAGGGTCCTCGATCGATTCCTCGTCGAACTCGACGTCCATGTCGCGCACGACGCGGATCACGGTGCTGCCGGTCACGCGGGCGCGCTTGAACAGCTCCGGCAGCAGCGCCACCATCACGTGTTCGAGCGCCACGAACGTGCGACCGTCGGCGAGCTGCAGGAATCGCTGCAGGTGGGCGGGCACGCCGACGAACGCGTACTGGTCGTCGCCACGTCGGCGCAGCTGTGCGACCACGCCGAGCGACAGGTTGCGCAGCGGGGGGAAGTTCCAGTCGACCGAGAACGGCACCGGCGTGAGCTCGGGCACGACCTCGTGCCAGAACAGCTCGGCGACCTCCTCGCGCTCGGCGGGGGAGAGCTCGTCGATGCGTGCCACCCGCAGGCCGTGGCCGGCAAGGCCGGGCAGCAGCTGCTCGGCCACCAGCTGCTGCAGCTGGTGCTCCTGACGCACCACCTCGCGCCTGATGCGCTGCAGCAGCACCTTCGGCTCGATGCCGGTGAACCCGACCCGGTCGACCTCCGCGGCGAGCTTTCGCTCGACGCCGGACACGCGGACGCTGAAGAACTCCTCGAGGTTCGACGCGGTGATCGCCGCGAACCGGAGCCGCTCGAGCAGCGGGAAGTCCTCGCGCTGGGTCAGCGACTGCACCCGGCGATTGAACTGCAGCCAGCTCAGCTCCCGGTCGAGGTAGCGTTCCTGCCGGTCGGTCATTTGGCCTGCAGGTCGCGCGACGAGCGTCGATGGACGATCCAGTCCTGACGCCGGGCGAGCGCCTCGGGGTCGTCGTTGCGAACGACCTGGAACGTGGCGGGTGCGCCCGATCGCAGCTCGATCAGGTGGAAGCCCCGATCCTTCTTGCGGCTCGACAGGGTCAGGGTCGGTGCCATGCTCAGCTCCACCTGCCGCGCATCGAGCCCCGCCACGCCGGTGTGGGAACGGTGCAGGTGGCCCGAGCAGATCAGGTCGACGTCGCATTGCAGTGCAAGCTCGAGCACGGATCCGTTGTTGCGGGCGACGTCCTCGAGCGACTCCCACGGCCGGTCGGGCACGCCGAGCACCGGGTGATGCCCGACCAGGATGCGCACCGCGCCCGGCTCTGCGGCGCCGAACGCCGCGCGTGCGGTCTCGAGCGCGTTGGCGTACACCTTGCGGTTGGTGTTGAGGCCCACCGCGCAGACGCGCGTGGTGGAGAGCACCGGGTTGCAGGACCCGAACGCGCGTGCGAAGGCGGTGCCGTTCGCGTTCCACTCAGGCTGGCAGAGCGACCCCGCGCGCGGCATCGGGCCGCTGCTCGCCAGCGACCGCTTGGTCTGCTGCCAGCGCACGACGTCCTCGTCGTCGTCGGACTCGCCGGATTCGTCGTGGTCGTGCGCGTACGCCGACACGTCGGCGCTGCGCAGCGCGAGCTCGCGCACGTCACGATTGCCGGGCACGACGATCAGCGGCAGCGACCCGACCAGCTCGAGCACCTCGGCCGCCCGGGCGAATTCCGCGTCGGTGCCGGACGATGTCACGTCGCCGCTGTGCACCACCACGTCCGGCTCATGCTCGAGCGCTCGCTGCAGCGCCTCACGCAGCGCGGTCGCCTGCTCGGGCGAGCCGTCGAAGTGGAAGTCGCTGACATGGAGAATTCGGACCGGGTCCATGGCTCCCCATTGTACGCCGTGCGGGGGACGGGTTGGTGACCAGGCTTCGCGGTCGTCGCTCCACCTTGATCCGAGGCATGTGGGAAGGACGCGTCCAATCGAGCGTTGCAAGGTACCGTCGTCTGCTACAGGCGCATGGCAGACACGAAGCTTATTTGATGCGGGCGTGCGGTTCGAGTTGGTCTTGGAGCTGACATTGTTCCGCTGCCCAGCGATGTAGGTCCGCTACTTGCGTTGACTGGATCGATGATTCGCACAAGTATCGGCTACACGAATCGGTCGTGCACGTATCTACTATCGTGTGAGCCGGATCGTCATTGATGGCACTAAACGTGAAAACGGAGCCGGCACCATCCTCGAGTTGCACGATCCCGTGCTCATGAAGCAGCGACGACAACGAGCTTGCACAGATTTCATCAATAGCTTCGAACGCAGTGCAGCCATCTGTCCCGCGTCAAGATAAGTGAGC
>JAGQUL010000365.1 GCA_020438525.1 Thermoleophilia bacterium
GTGACGCGGGTCACTCGGTCTCGGCGTCCTCGGCGGGTGCGTCCTCGGCGGGTGCGTCCTCGGCCGGAGCGTCCTCGGCGGGAGTCGCCTCGGCAGCAGCCTCCTCGGCGGGTGCCTCGGCCTCGGCGGCCGGTGCCTCCTCGGCGACGGGCTCCTCCGCGACGGGCTCCTCGACGACGGGCGCCTCGGACTTCGGCTCGTCCTTCTTCGCGGCTGCCTTCTTGGCGGCGGGCTTCTTCTCCGCCTTGGGCTTGCGAACCGGAGCAGCCTTCTTCTTGGCCTTGCGGATCGTCGTGGCGTCCTTCTTCGGCTCCTGCAGCAGCATGCGAGCGGCGCGCGCCTTCTTGCGCGCTGCCGTGTTGCGATGCAGCGTGCCGCGGTTCACGGCGCGATCGATGAGCTTGACCAGCTCCTTGTGCGTCGCCGCGGCGGCGTCCTTGTCGCCGGTGTCGACGTTCAGCTGCAGGCGGTTGAACAGCGTCTTGATCGTCGAGCGGTAGCGCAGGTTCTCCATGCGCTGGCGCTGGGCGATGCCGATTCGCTTCTTCTGCTGCTTGATGTTGGCCATGTCTGCTGGGGGCCTCTCGTGGGGGACTGGAAACTGGCGTGCCCGCGAGCGCGAGGATTCGCGACCCGCACAGGGCAACCGCGAAATCGTACCAGAGATGCGACCACGTCGGCGCGGTCGCACGTCCGCGCCCGCGCGAGCGTGCCCGCGCGTCAGCCGCCGAGCACGCTGCCGGCAGCGATGTCCACGCGCTCGCCCGGCGCTGCCTCGACGCGCACGTCGCCCCGAGCGATCACCCCCGCACCGAAGTGCACGTCGCCCTGGACCACGAACCGATCGCACCCGACGAGCGACGGCGCCCCGTCCCCGAACCGCGCGTCGAAGTCGTCGACCATCGCGAAGTACGAGCGGTCGAGCGACACCTCCGGCGCCGACCCGTCGCGCGCAGCCGCGAGCCGCAGATCCCACGACACCTCGTCGAGCTCGTACGCGTCGCTGCGCACGAGCAGCAGCTCGTCGGTCGTCTTGACCGGCGCGAACCGAGACCGCGGCACGTGCAGCGCCTGCGCGCCCTCGAACACCTCGATCGCCGCGCCCATCGCCGTCTCCAGCTGGAACACCGCCGGCGAGTCCGGATCCGTGGGATCGACGGTCTTCGCATTGCGGATCAGCGGCAGCTCCACGACCCCGTCGTGCTCGTCCATCACCGCCCGCACCGCGCGCAGGTCGAGCCACAGGTTGTTCGTGTTCATGTACCGGTGCCGCGACACGTCCTGCAGCGCCGCCCGATCCTCTTCGCGCGTCTGCGCCGACTCGCGCAGCACCAGACGCCCGTCGCGGCGCCGCCGAGCCAGGTGCCCACCCTTGCGATCGTTCACCGTCCGCGTCGCGACCTCCATCACGAATGGCACGTCGCGCTCCGACATCCACGCCGCGATCGACGGATCGAGCGTCGCACCCAGGTTGTCGCTGTTGGCCACGAACGCGTGCGTGATCCCGGCATCGATCAGCCGGTCGAGCAGCCCCGAGCCGGCGAGCGCCGCGTACAGGTCGCCGTGGCCCGGCGGGCACCACTCGAGCGCCGGCGCCGCCGGCCACTGCACCGGCTCGAGCGAATCGGCGCGCAGCTTCGGCACCTTGTGCTGCAGGAAGTCGAGCGGCAGCTCGCCCGCCGCGAGCCCTGGATACGCGGCGAGCCGCGCCAGCGAATCCTCGCGCGTCGAGTACGAATCCATCAGCAGCAGCGGCACCTGCGCATCGTGTGCCCGGCGCAGCGCGAGCACCTGCCGCGCGATCACGTCGAGGAACGTGAGCCCGTCGCGGACCGGCAGCAGCGACTTCGCCTGGTGCAGGCCCATGCTCGTGCCCAGGCCACCGTTGAGGCGGATCACCACGCATCGCCGTACCGCCTCGGAGCGCTGGTCGTCGTCGACCTGCAGCTCCTCGAGCCGCGGCAACGCATCGACCGGCTCGATCTCGGCCTCGCCGATCACGCCGGTATCGCCCGACTGGACGAGTCGGTATGCATGCTCGAACGCGCGCAGCGCCGGCTCGCCCATTCCTTCGTCTCGCATGCGGCCGAGGGCCGCGTCCAGTCCATGAGAGCTCATCGGGCCCGATGCTACCGAGCGGCGCGCACCGACCCGCCCCCTGCGCACCGGATCCCGCTGCGAGCGGGCCTGCGATACTCGCCCGCTCAGTGAGCGAGGACGAGACACCCGAGCAGGGGGAAGCGGCGCACAGGGCCCACGAGCGCCGACGGCTGCGTGCGTCGACGATCATCTTCGCGGCGGCGACCGCGCTGTCGCGGGTCGCCGGGCTCGTGCGGGAGATCTTCACCGCCGCCGTGTTCAGCACCGGCACCACCTACTCGGCCTTCGTGATCGCGAACCAGATCCCGAACCTGCTGCGCTCGCTCGTGGCCGACGCCGCGCTCAGCGCCGCGTTCGTGCCCGTGTTCACCGACCTGGACGAGCGCGGCGAGCACGATCGCGCGTGGCGCGTGGCCGGCACCGTCTGCAGCGTGATCCTGCTCGTGCTCGGCCCGCTCACGGTGCTCGCGATGGTCGCCGCGCCGTGGATCGTCGAGCCGTTCGTCGACAACACCTTCTCCGCGAGCGACGTGCAGCTCACCATCCAGCTTGCGCGCCTGCTCATGCCGATCGTGCTGATCCTCGCGCTGAGCGGCGTGATCGTGGGGATCCTCAACTCATACGGCCGCTTCGGCGCCGCCGCGATGGCGCCCGTGGCGTGGAACGCGGTGATCCTGCTCTCGCTCGTCGTGGCGGTCTGGCTGTTTCCGGAGGACGCACGGATCTGGGTGTACGCGGTCGGCATGGTGGTCGGCACCGTGGTGCAGGCCGTGCTCCCGGTGCCGTGGCTGCGCGGCCTGGGCGGTCGCCTGCGCCTGCGCGCCGCCTGGCGCGATCCGAAGGTGCGCGAGGTGTTCATCCTCATGCTGCCGGTCACGATCGCGCTCGGCCTGATCAACGTGCAGCAGTTCATCAGCGCGCTGCTTGCTGCGCACGTGAACGCCAACGTCGGCGCAGGGTTCTCGCACCTGCAGGCGGGCGCCGGACCCGCGATCCTCGACAAGGCGTTCCGCATCTACATGCTGCCGCAGGGGATCTTCTCGGTCGCCGTGAGCACGGTCGTGTTCCCCACGCTCGCGCGGATGGCCAGCCGCGACGACCGTGCCGGGTTCGCCGCAACCGTCGACAGCGGCCTGCGCCAGATCCTCATGCTGCTCGTGCCCAGCAGCATCTTCGTCGGGCTGTTCGCGCAGCCGATCGTGCGCGTGCTGTACGAGCACGGCAACTGGACCCCGCCCGAGACGCGCGCCGTCGCGCTCGTGCTCGCCGCGTTCGCGTTCGGGCTCACGTTCAACGGTCTCACGCTCATGCTGGTGCGGTCGCTGTTCTCGCTGCGGCTGACGTGGCTGCCCACCGTGGCGAGCGTGTTAACCCTCGCCACCAACCTGGTCGTGGCGATCTCCAGCTACCAGACCTGGGGCGTGCTCGGGATCGCGTTCGCGACGAGCATCGCCAACGTGGTCGCCGTGGTCGTGCTGTACGCGATGCTCGCACGACGCACCGACCCGCTCGGCACCGCGCGCACCGTCGGCGTGGGACTCGGCACGCTCGTCAGCGCAGCGATCGCGGTCGGCATCCCGTTCGGGATCTACGAGCTCGCATGGAAACCCCTGCTCGGAACCGGTTTCCTGGCCGAGGCCGCAGCGCTTGCTGCCGCACCGGCGGTGGCCGTTCCTGCATACTTCTGGCTCGGCGTGCGACTGCATGCCGTGCGCCCCGGACTGCTGCGCGACCTGCGCCGCGGACGAGGCCGAGCACCATCATGAGCGACCTGCCGCCCCACACCGAAGACGAGTTCGTGCCCCGCGAGCCGATCGACCTGCGCGAGCTGCTGCGGCTGCACCCACGGCTGCTGCTCGCCGCGATGATCGTGGCGGTGCTGATGTTCCCAGTCGGGCTGTTCCTCGCCGCGCTCGGCGTGAAGGTGCTCGACCTGTCCGGCGGCGCAGCACACGACACGAGCATGGTCGTGGGCATCGCCGGCTACCTCGTCAGCGACTTCTGGGGTGGCGGCATCGTGGCCGCACTCACCCGAGCCCGCGCACCGCACGTCGCGGTCGCCTGGACGCTCGCCCGGCTCACAGTGCTCGTGCTGGTCGTGCTCGCCGTGCCCAGCCTGCTCGCGATCGCACCGATCCAGCTGCTGCTCGCCGCACCCGCCGCATGGGCGGGAGCCCGGGCCGCACGCAAGCAGGCCGCGCTCCGGCGCCACGTCGCGAGCGCCCGCACTGCCGGCAGCGACCCGGCACCGACGCGCTCGGCCAGAGCGTCGTCGCCCATCGACGAGCTTCGCCTGGACGAGCCCACTGACGCACGGCGCCCCGCCCGCGTCGTACAGTGAGGCCCATGTTCGCGTTCTCGCTGCTCGGCGTCGACACGCCACTGCTCGCGCTCAACTCGATCCCGCTGGTCGGAGTGATCGCCGCAGGCCTGCTCTACGCCCGTGCCTGCTCGATCCTCGCCGGCCGGGGACGCACCGTTCCGGTCTCGCAGAAGCTCAGCTGGTACGCCGGGCTGGCGATGATCCTCGTCGCCACCAACACCTTCATCGACCCGGTCGGCGAGAGCGCGCTGCTCAGCTTCCACATGCTGCAGCACCTGCTGATCGCCGACATCCCCGCGCCGTTCCTGCTCTACGGGCTGCGTGCCCCGGTGCTCTACTTCTTCTGGCCGAAGCCGATCCTCGTTCGCGCCGCGCGCATGCAGTGGCTGCGCAGCTTCTGGGCATGGCTGCGCCAGCCGAAGGTCGCGCTCACCGCCTGGCTCGTCACGCTGTACGCCTGGCACGTGCCGTTCATGTACGAGGCCGCGATCAACAACCGGCTCGTGCACGACCTCGAACACCTCTCGTTCGCATTCACCGGCGTGCTCGCCTGGTGGCCGCTCATGGATCCCACGCACGAGCGCGTCGAGGGACGCGTGTGGAAGGCCGGCTACATCGTGGCCGCGCGGATGATCGGCGGGATCTGGGGCATCGTGCTGCTCTCGTGGCCGGGGCAGGTGTATCCGGTGTACGGTGACCGATCGCTCGCCTACGGCATCGATCCACTCGTCGACCAGTCGATCGCCGGCGGCATGATGATGATCGTCGACGCGGTGATCGTGATCGTCGCGACCACCTTCTTCCTGATGGCCATCGACCGCGGTGCGGAGTACGACAACGACCTGCTCGCACCCGAGGTCGCCGCCGCGATCGCACGGGCCGCGGCGGCAGAGGGCGGCACCCGTTCCG